>JAOPWO010000368.1 GCA_025965635.1 Modestobacter sp.
CCGGACGCCGCAGGACCTCCAGCGGCTCCTCCGGCGACGGCTGGACGTGCTCGGCGAGGACCTCCTGCTCGTGGCCGAGGAGTGCGCCGCCTTCCAGGGACTCCCGTCGGCGCACCGGCCTGCTGGCGCTCGACCGGGTCCGGCTGCCTGGTGGTCATCGAGCTGAAGCGCGCCGACCGACGGTGGGCACGTGGAGCTCCAGCCCCGCCGGTATGCCGCCATGGTCTCGACGATGACGTTCGAGCAGCTGGTCGCCACGGATGCCGAGCACAACGGCGTGAGCGGGTCGGAGGCTCGGCAGCCGCTGGGCGACCGGCTCCTCCCCGAGGACGGCAACGACGCGGGGGACCTCGCCGAGACCCTCGGCCGACCAGGTGCGGGTCATCTCGTGGCCGCCGACGTCAGCACCGGGGTGACCAGCACGGGGTCGTGGTCGACCCAGCAGTACGGGCTCGACATCGAGTGCTCCCGTGCCGTACCGGCTCGGCGCGGATGTGCCTGGGCGACGTCCATCAGCTGATCCCGCCGGCGGAGGCAGGCGGCTTCCAGATCGAGCAGCGGGACGAGAACGTGGATACGGCCGCCGCCAAGGTCCGTGGCTCGACGAAGGACCGCACGCGGTAGACGTGACGATGGGCCCGGGCCGGTCACGGCCTGTCGAAGCAGGCCGCCCTCCTGGACGCCGTGCGAGAGCTCCTGCGCCATGAGGCCCCGGGCAACGTCATCGGGCAGCGCTCCGGCCACGGCGGTGGAACCCGCTCTCACGAGTCGCTGCAGGAGGCTTTCCACCGCCGGTCCCCCCGACCGCGGCACGCACTGCTGGTTCGACCTCGAGGGCTGGGTGGCACCAAGACGGAGCTCCATCTCGACGCACCGGCCGACGTGGCCGCCGACCGCGTTCCCGTGTCGTGGAACCGAGCGCACGACTGGGACGACCCGGTCGTGCCCGCGGCGATCGGGGCGCGGTCCCCGGTCGGAGGAGCCGGCGAGCGAGGCGTGACGGTGCGGGTGCGGTAGCTCAGGACCGGCCCGCTCGGGCAACGACAGGGGGCGCGCTCAGCGGAGCGGGTGCTCGCCGAGGAAGCCCAGCACCATCGGCACCCACTCCTCGGCGCGCTCGACGTTGAGCGCGTGGCTGGAGCCCGGACCGGTGAAGAGCTCGTGTCGCGCCCCCGGGATGGCGTCGGCAACCTGCCGGCCGTGCCAGGGGGGCGTCAGAAGGTCCTGCTCGCCGGCGATGACGAGCGTCGGGGCGGTGATGCCGCCGAGCCGGTCCAGGGTGTCGTGCGCGAGGTCGGCGTCCCACTGTTCCGCGGTCGTGCGGATCTGCTGCTCGGTGCTCGGGAACAGCGGCAGCAGTTGCTGGATGAGCTCACCGAAAGCGGGGTCATCGAGCAGTTGCGGTGAGAACGCGACGCCGAGCGCGCCCAGCGCCGCCTCCAGGTCACCGGTTCGCCACGGGTGGGCCAGGGCCGTGATCATCGCGCGCTGAAACCCGTCGGTCCGTCCCCAGGTGCAGTTGAGGACCAGTGAGGCAACCCGGTCGGGTGTGGTGAGTGCCAGTTCCTGGGCGATGGCGCTGCCCAGCGAGTAGCCGAGCACGTGCGCGCGGTCCACATCGAGCGCCTCGAGCAGCGCCGCCGCATCCGCAGCCAGCGAGGCCACGCTGATCGCACCGGTGCCGCGCTCGGACCCGCCCATGCCGCGCAGGTCGTAGGTGATCACCCGGTAGCGCCCGGCAAAGGCCGGCGCCGTCTCGGCCCAGAAGCCGAGGGACTGGCTGGTCCCGTTGACGATCAGCAGCGGGTCGCCCTCGCCGTACTCCTGAACGGCGACGGTCACGTCGCCGATCGGGACGGTGCGCGGTGCGGCGGTGGTCGGTGTGCTCAACGGTTCTCCCAGGGCTCGTTCAACGGTCCGACGTGCGCGGCGCAGCACATCACACTCTGTTGCCTGCCGGAAGCGGCACGGCGACATCGTTGTGGTTTTCATCACACAACGCCTGGTTCGAGTGGTAGAACGGCGGCACGGGGGACGGCGCGCGCCGAGGTCCGTCGTCCCGACCGAGCCGAGGGAACGATCATGACGATGACGCAACCGTCCGGGACCGCTGTGCAGGAGCTCGTCCAGCACGTCGACGTGCTGATCGTGGGAGCGGGGATCTCCGGGATCGGGGCCGCATACCACCTGAGGGAGCAGTTTCCGGGGAAGTCCCTCGTCGTCCTCGACGCGCTGGAGAGCCACGGGGGCACCTGGTGGACCCACCAGTACCCCGGCGTCCGCTCCGACAGCGACCTGTTCACCTTCGGCTACCGGTTCAAGCCGTGGCGGGGCCCGTCGATCGCGACGTCGGCGGAGATCCTCCACTACCTCGACGAGGTCATCCGGGAGAACGGTCTGGACGAGCACATCCACTACCAGCACCGCGTCACGGCCGCGCGCTGGTCGACCGAGGACCGGCGCTGGACCGTCGAGGTCACCCGCGGCGACACCGGCGAGCAGCTGACCTGGACCACCGACTTCCTCTGGATGTGCCAGGGCTACTACCGCCACGACCAGGGCTACACCCCGCAGTGGCCGGGCACCGAGCGCTTCCACGGCGAGATCGTCCACCCGCAGAAGTGGCCGGCCGACCTCGACCTCACCGGCAAGCGGGTCGTCGTCATCGGCTCCGGGGCGACGGCGGCGACGCTCATCCCTGCCATCGCCGAGACCGCCGGCCACGTGACGATGCTGCAGCGGTCGCCGACGTTCTTCTACGCCCGGCCCAGGACGCACGAGCTGGCGACGACGCTGCGCGCGCTCGACGTCCCCGAGGACTGGACCCACGAGATCCTCCGCCGCGCCTACATCGCCGAGCTGAACGAGCTCACCCGGATCTCCGCCGAGTCACCGGACGAGGCGCGTGCGTTCCTCATCGAGTCGATGCGCCCGCAGCTGCCGTCGGACGTCGACATCGACAAGCACTTCAACCCGCGGTACCGGCCGTGGCAGCAGCGGATCGCCGTCCTCCCCGACGGCGACATGTTCGCCGCCATGCGGGAGGGCAAGGCCTCGGTCGTCACCGACACCATCGAGACCTTCACCGAGAAGGGCATCCAGCTGTCCTCGGGCGAGGAGTTGGAGGCCGACGTCATCGTCACCGCCACCGGCTTCGACCTGAGCGTCTTCGGCGACATCGCGTTCACCGTCGATGATCAGCCGGTCGACTGGGCGCAGACCGTGACCTACCGCGGGCTGATGTTCACCGGCCTGCCCAACCTGGCCTACGTGTTCGGCTACTTCCGGCACAGCTGGACACTGCGCGCCGACCTGATCAGCGACTTCGTGTGCCGGCTGCTGCAACACGTGGAAGCTCAGGGCGCGACGATGGTCGTCCCGACCCTGCGGCCGGAGGACGCCGACATGTCCCTCGGTCCATGGGTGGACCCGGAGAACTTCAACCCGGGCTACCTGGCGCGGTCGATGCACCTCATGCCCAAGCAGGGCGACCGGGAGCCGTGGAAGCACCTGCACGAGTACGCGGAGGAGCGGGAGATCCTCCCGGCGGCCGACCTCGACGACGGGACGCTGGTCTACAGCTGACGTTCCCGCGGGAACGTCACCAGCCGCGCGTCGCGGCTGCAGGCCGACGGCGACCGCCGCGGCGAGCTCGAAGGGGGAGTCCGACGGCCGCGTCGTGCCGAGCAGGACGCCGTCGGCAGCGAGCACGTCCGCGGCTGCCGCAGGCGTACCCGAGGACCGCGGCCAACGCGTCATGCCACGTGATCCGGCGGTCGGCGCTGCGCATGTCGAGCGGCTCGGTCCCGGTGGTCAGGTGGTCACCAGACCGTCCGGTTGGGCCGTGAGCCGGCCGGCCGACAGCGCTGTGGCCAGCGCCGCCTCCAGGACGGCGACCTGCGCCGCCGTCCGGCGGCGGTAGCCGAACACCTCCAGGGTCTGGGCGAACAACTCGTCCTTCGTCATCCCCGCGCTCGCCCGGCACAGCGCCACCATCGCGTTGCCGAGTTCCTCCGGCGCGATCTGGTCCATCGGGCGGTCGCCTGCCGGGTCACGGCGGAAGCCGGTCCACGTCGTCCGGTCCAGCCCGTCGGGCCACACGAAGTCGCCCTCCCGCATCGCCGTGGGCACCAGCGCGCCCAGTGCGTCGAGCCTCGCCCGCAGCACCCGGCTCAGGCCGAACGCACCGGCAGTCAACCGGGCCAGCCGGTCGACGTGCACCGGTCCCTCGGCCGCCACCCCGGCCAGCAGCACCTTCCGCACCTTCTCCGCGCCACGCGGGTTGGCGATCCGGTCGAGCAACTCCTTGCCGCCGGCCAGCGCCGGCGTCCACGGCTCGAACGGTTCCTCGCCGTCCAGCGCGCGCGGCGGCGTCGGCGCCGCCCCTGGCAGCGGCGGCACCGGCCCGGACGGCAGCAGCTGCCGGACGGCCTCGGCCGG
>JAOPWO010000428.1 GCA_025965635.1 Modestobacter sp.
GGCCGTGCCGGTAGGGGTTGTGGGTGGCGCCGAAGAGGGTGTTGAAGGTGTGCGAGCCGGCCGCGAACTCGGGCACGTTCGTCTTGCCCACCCGGATCGCGCCGGCCGCCCGGAGCCGGGCGACCACCAGCTCGTCGCGGGCGGGGACCGTGTCGACGTGCAGCGGCGACCCCCACGTCGTCCGCATCCCGCCGGTGGCATGGGTGTCCTTGTGGGCGACCGGGAGGCCGTGCAACGGGCCGACCCGGTCACCGGCGGCCAGCGCGGCGTCCGCGATGTCGGCCGCGGCCCGGGCGCCCTCGGCGTCCAGCGTGACGATGGCGTTGAGGTCCGGGTTCAGCCGGTCGATCCGCTCGAGGTGGGCGTCGACCAGTTCGCGCGCCGACACCTGCCGGCTGTGGACCAGGGTCGCCAGCTCGGTCGCCGGCCGGGTGCAGAGGTCGTCAGCGCTGCTCACCCGGGGGACGGTAGCGGCGTCAGACGACCAGCGTCAGCCGGGTCCCGCCGTCGTGTTCCACGTGCAACCCCGCCCGGCGGAGCAGCGCCCGGAGCCGGACGACGCCGTCCGGCTCGCCGGTGGTGGTCGCCAGCAGCCGGGCGAGCCGGCCCTTGTGGGCCTTGTTGAAGTGGCTGACCACCGCCCGGGTGCCGTCGGGTCGCTCGCTCAGCACCTGCACGGTCACCGCACCGGGCACCGGTGCCAGGTCGGCGTACGCACCGGAGCGCAGGTCGACGACGAGGTCGCCGTCGGCCGCCAGCACCGGGCCCAGGACGGGCTTCCACAGTGCGCGCAGCGACGGCAGGCCGGGCAGCGTCGAGCCGGCGGACAGCCGGTAGGCCGGGATCGGGTCCTCGGCCCGCACCACGCCGAACAGGGCGGACCCCACCGCGAGCCGGCGGGCCGCGCGCCGGCGCTGGGCACCGGTCAGCGTCCGGACGTCGAGGGCGTCGTACAGGACGCCGGTGTAGCGCTCGATCGCCGGCACCGTGGGACTGCTGTGCAGCACGGCGTTGCGCGCGATCTCACCGTCCTGGGCGGGGGAGAGGCCCAGCGCCGACCGGGCCGCGGGGACGTCGCGGGACAGCCCGACCAGCGCGTCGGCGACCTGCGCGCGGACCGACGTCAGCTCGGGCGCGGTGAGCGCGCTGAGGTCCAGCGCCGGGCCGGTGCCTCCCGCGTGCTTGGTCTCCGACGGGGGCAGCAGGACGAGCACGGGGGTCAACAGTAGGCAACGGCTGCGGGACTCCCGGCGCCGCGCCCGCCGCGTCCGCGACGCACCGGGAGCTGCCGTCATCTAACGTCGCTGCTCAACCGGACCCGAACCCCTCGGCCGGTCTGGAGGTGTGCTGGTGCTCGTCCTGGAATCAGCGGCGGTGTCGACCACCGGTCCGCGTCCGGACAACCAGGACTCGGCGCACGCCGCCCCGCTGCTGATCGCGATCGCGGACGGGGTGGGCGGCAACGTCGGGGGTGCGGTGGCGTCCTCGCTGGTCGTCAACTGGCTCGCCCCGATGGGGATCGGGTTGTCGCCGGGCGGTGGGCCGGCCCGGCGTGGCGTACCCGGAGCCGGCCCGACGGACCTGCTGCGGGTGGTCGCGGGGGCGAACGAGCGGATCCGGATCGCGTACACCGAGCGCCCGCGGCTGCGGAGCATGGCGACGACGATGACCGCGATCTACGCCGACGGCGAGGGGCTGCTGCTGGCGCACATCGGGGACTCGCGCGGCTACCAGTTGCGCAACGGCGTGCTCATGCAGGTCACCACCGACCACACGCTGGTGCAGGCGATGATCGACGCCGGTGAGCTCACGCCCGAGGAGGCCCGGGTCCACCCGCAGCGCTCGGCGGTCTACGCGGCGCTGCACGGCGGTGGGGAGGACGACCTGGCCGGGCTGGACGTGGTCCGGCTCAACGCGCGGGCCGGTGACCGCCTGATGGTGTGCTCCGACGGTCTGTCCGACGTCATCCGGCCCGAGCGGATCCGGCGGCTGCTCGCCGACGCCGCCACACCGGCGCAGGCGGCGGCGGCACTGCGGGACGCCGCGCTGGCCGGTCCGCCGACCGACAACATCACCGTCGTGGTCGGCGACGTCCGTGAGGACCTGCCGGGCGACGCGACCACCATGCCGAGCACGGTGGGCGCGGCGGTCGACTTCCGCGAGGAGACCGCGGACGCGCTGGAGGCGCTCTGGCCGGGCAAGGCGCAGGTGGCGCAGGTCGGGTAGCCGGGCGGCTCGGCGGCGGACTCCGCCGCGGAAGGCCATGAGCGCCCACACGGCGTGCTGCAGGTCCATCCGCTCGCCGTCCGAGGGCCGCGCGGCGGGGGAGAGCGGCAGGTCGTGCTCGTGCACCAGCCCGTGGTCGACGTCGCGGAGCACGACCATGTTGGAGACGTCGGTCCGTCCGCCGTGCAGCCAGTGCCGCAGGTGGTGGGCGGGCAACCGTTCGACCGGGTCTCGTCGCACCCCGGCCGGGCCCGGACCCGACGGGCCTCGCGTTCGGCGACGGTCTCGGTCGCGGCCAGGACGCGGCGCCGGCCCCGGGCTCCATCCGGACCCGCACCGACACCATGCCGTCCTCGTCACGACGCGTCCACGCCGCCCCACCGCTCCCGTTCGCCGAACCCGGCGACCTACCGGGGCCAGGCCGCCGCCGCGGCGGCGACCAAGCGCACGGCACCGGCGCAGATCCGGTCGGCCAGCTGGTCCACGGTGCCGGCCGGTGCCACGGACGCGTCGGTCAGCGGGTCGGCGGAGCCCGGCCGGCTACTCAGTCGCCGAGCTCGACGATGACCGGTGCGTGGTCGCTGGCGCCCTTGCCCTTGCGCTCCTCGCGGTCGATCCGCGCGCCGGACACCCGGCGCTGCAGGGCCGGGGAGCCCAGCACGAAGTCGATCCGCATGCCCTCCCGGCGGGGGAAGCGCAGCTGCGTGTAGTCCCAGTACGTGTAGACCCCGGGGCCCGGGGTGTACGGCCGGACGACGTCGGCGTACCCGGCGTCCACCACCCCGCGGAAGGCAGCCCGCTCGGGCTCGGTCACGTGCGTCGAGTGCGCGAAGAGCGAGATGTCCCAGACGTCGTCGTCCTGCGGCGCGATGTTCCAGTCGCCGACCAGGGCGACCTGGGCGTCGGCGTCCTGGGTCAGCCAGCCGCCGACCGAGGCACGCAGTGCCTCGAGCCAGGCGAGCTTGTAGTCGTAGTGCGGGTCACCGAGCTGGCGGCCGTTGGGCACGTAGAGGCTCCACACCCGTACCCCGCCGCAGGTCGCTCCCAGGGCCCGTGCCTCGGGGGCCGGGTCCAGGCCCTCCTTGGCCGCCCACGTCGGCATGCCCGGGAAGCCGACCTGCACGTCGGACAGCCCGACCCGGGACAGCACCGCGACGCCGTTCCACTGCGAGTGACCGACGTGCGCGACCTCGTAGCCGAGGTCCCGGAACCGGTCCTCGGGGAACTGGTCGTCGCGACACTTGGTCTCCTGCAGGGCGAGCACGTCGACGTCGCTGCGCTGGAGCCAGGCTGCGACGCGGTCGGCACGGCTGCGGATGGAGTTGACGTTCCAGGTGGCCAGGCGCACGGTCCCCGAGCTTAGGCGGCGTCCTTCCTCACGCCTGGGCGAGCGGCCTGATCTGGTCGTCCGAGCGGGCCTGCATCCGGGCGCGCATCCGATCGCGGCTCTCGACGAACTTCGTCGCCTGGGCGTCGAGTCCGGTCAGGAACTGCGCGAGGTCCTCGCGGGCCCTCTCGCCCTCGGGGCCGAGGTCGGTGCGCTCGAAGACCTTCCACGCCCGCAGAACCGGCTGGATGACCTCGTCGTGGTGCAGGCGCAGGTCGTAGATGCCGGCCTTGGCGATGAGCACCGAGTTCTTCCGGAACCCGGCCATCGTGGCGCCGGGCATCTCGAACCGGATGACCTCGTCGGCGACCGCGCGCATGGTCTCGTCCGGGGCGATCTCGAAGGCCGCGGAGACGATGTTCCGGTAGAAGACCATGTGCAGGTTCTCGTCCTTGGCGATCCGGGTGAGGAGCTTGTCCGCGATCGGGTCGCCGGTGGCCTTTCCGGTGTTGCGGTGGCTCACCCGGGTCGCCAGCTCCTGGAACGAGACGTAGGTGACCGCCTCGAGCGGCGTCTTGTCGCCGGAGTCGTAGCCGGAGGTCATGTAGTCCATCCGGGCACGCTCGAGCTCCACGGGGTCGACGCCACGGGTGACGACGAGGTAGTCGCGCAGCGCGATGCCGTGCCGGTTCTCCTCGGCCGTCCAGCGGCCGACCCAGGTGCCCCAGGCGCCGTCCCGGCCGAAGCGGGTGGCGATCTCCCGGTGGTAGCTGGGCAGGTTGTCCTCGGTGAGCAGGTTGGTGAACATCGCGGCCTTGGCCGTCTCGTCCAGCCGCGACTGCTCCGGCGCCCAGTCCTCGCCGCCGAGGAAGGCGAAGTCCCGGCCCTCCGACCACGGCACGTAGTCGTGGGGGTGCCACTCCTGGGCCAGGCCCAGGTGGCGGTTCAGGTTCTCCTCCACGACCGGCTCCAGCTCGACGAGCAGTCCGGCATGCGGTGACGTCTCGGACACGAGGGCCTCCCTGTTCAAGTACCTACGGTCTCGTGAGTTACGGAACCGTAACCCCACGACCGGGCCGGGGGTTCCGGGTCCGGTGGTGGGGTCCACGGCCGGGCGTGTCCAGGGAGGCCGGGAGGATCCGGGCCCAGGAGCTGCCGATGGCCGACGTGATGAGTGTCACTACCCCGATCCGGCGCCCGGCATGCCGACCGGTAGGAGGTTACGGGCGCTTGCTCGGGCACGCGCAGTGACGCCGCTCCGTGTCCCGGGCCCGGCAGGTGTCCCTCGGGTCCGTCGACCTCCCCGGAGCGGAGCAGGGCCGGTCTCATGCGCCCGCTGGGGCCCCCGATGAGTGCGATCATGGCCGGATGACCAGGAGCGGAAGGCGGGCAGACCGACCGTGACGTCCGACGATCGGCCGGGCGGCGCGGGTCCCTCCGCAACTCCCGGCTCCGGTCGCGCCATCGACCCGACGGCGCCGGCCCGGGGGCTGGCCGCGTTCGCGCTCGGGCGCGGAGCTTCCCCCGCCCCCGCCGCACCGGTACCGGCGGACGAGCCCCGGGACGCCGCCC
>JAOPWO010000434.1 GCA_025965635.1 Modestobacter sp.
AGTGCGCCGGACCGGTTCGTCCCGGTCGCCCGGGCGATGGGCATCGACGTCGCCGGGCTGCCGGCGCAGGCCGCCGCCGAGCTCGCCGCGGATGCCGTGGGCCGCCTCGCCGCCGACCTGGGCTGCCCGCGCGGGCTGGCGCAGCTCGGGGTCACCGACGCCGACGTCGACACCCTCTCGGTCACCACGCTGGGCGATGCGTGCCTGTCCACCAACCCGCGGGACGCCAGCCAGGCCGACGTCGCCGCGCTGTTCCGCGCCGCTCTCTGACGGCCGCCCGCTGATGGTCGCGCCGTCCGCCCCGGGCATCCCCGAGCTCACCGGGCTGCGTTCGTCGAAGCCCAGCTGGTACGCCGAGTACCGCAACACCGCGGAGAACCTGCAGCGCGCGCTGGGCTCCCTCGAGCACATCGCCGGGGTCCTGTCGGCGACCGGGCAGGGCGCCGATGCCCTGTGCCGCGCGGTGGTGGACGCGACCGCGGAGCACCTCGGGTCGCCCTGGGTGGTGCTCGCCCTGGGCGCCGACGCGCTGCCGCTGGCCCGGCCCCGGCTGGTGGGCCGCGGGCCGGCGGGGCGGCCGGTGGGGGAGCTGACCGCGCTGCCCGAGGTGGTCCGGCGGCCGGTGCTCGACGCGCTGGACAGCCACGCGGTCGAGGCGTGGCAGACCGCGGCGGGTGCCGTCGTCGTCCCGCTGGTGGTGGACGGCGAGCCGGTCGGTGTGCTCGTCGCCTGCGGCGGCCCGCGCCGGACCGCCACCACGGCCGACCTGGCCATCCTGCGGATCGTCGGCAACCAGTCCGCGGTCGCGCTGCTGTCGGACCACCTGCTGGCCGGTTCGGAGCAGCTGCGCCGGCAGACCGAGCAGCTCTACGCCGAGGCCGAGCAGCGTGCCCGTGACCTCGCCGAGCGGCACACCCAGCTCGCCGAGGCCGAGCAGCGGCTGGACGTCGCCGCGCAGCGCGAGGCGATCGACGCCGAGCGGCACCGGATCGCCCGCGAGCTGCACGACAGCGTCGCCCAGCACGTGTTGTCGGCCGGGATGACCATCGAGTGGTGCCGCACCGAGGTGGCGGACCACGAGGAGGTCCACCAGCGGCTCGGGCACGCCAAGGCGCTGACCCGGGAGGCGGTCGAGCGGCTGCGGGTGGCGATCCACGCGCTCTCCTCCGACGAGCACGGCGTGCAGGGCCTGCCCGAGTTGCTCGGCCGGCTGCCGACCGTGCGGCCGGTGCCCGGGCTGGCCGTCGCCGTCCGGGTCGAGGGCAGGCCGCGTCCGCTGCCGGTCGCGGTGGAGAACGCGCTGTTCCGGGTGGCGTCGGAGTGCCTGTTCAACACCGCCCGGCACGCCGCGGCGACGCGCTGCACGGTGCGGCTGGCCTACCGGCCGGGCGAGGTGCGGCTGTCGGTCGCCGACGACGGCACCGGTGACCCCGACACGTTGCGCCGGGCGCTGCGCGCCTCCGGCCGGCGGGACGACGGCTACCACCGCGGGCTGGGCAACATCGCCTCCCGCTGCCGGGAGATCGGGGCCGGCCTGCGGTTCGCCCGGGCCCGGATGGGCGGGGTCCGGGTCGAGGTCCGGCTGCCGCTGGCCGAGGAGGAGGTGGTCGCCGGTGCCTGAGTCGATCCGGCTGGTGATCGTCGACGACCACGCGATCGTCCGGCAGGGGCTGCGCTCGATCCTGGAGCGCGAGCCGGACGTCGAGGTGGTCGGCGAGGCGGCGACGGCGGCCGAGGCGCTGGACCTGGTGGCCGCGGCCCAACCGCACATCGTGCTGCTCGACCTCAAGCTCTCCGCCGGCTCCGACGTCGCCGGGCTGGCGCTCTGCGGGCAGCTCACCGCCCGTACCCCGGCGCCCGGCGTGCTGGTGGTGACCACGTTCCTCGACGAGGGACTGGTGCTGGAGGCGATCCGGCACGGCGCCCGCGGCTACGTGCTCAAGGACGTCGACGCGATCGCCCTGGTGGCCGCGATCCGTGCGGTGCGCCGGGGCGAGAGCGCGTTCGACAGCCACAGCGCGGCGATGGTGGTGCGCACGCTGCACGCGCCGGCCGCCGTCCCCGCGCCGTCGGACCTCACCGCCCGGGAACGGGAGGTGCTCACGCTGCTGGCCCGCGGGCTGTCCAACGAGGCGATCGGCCGGGAGCTGTACATCTCGGCGACCACGGCGAAGTTCCACGTCGGCAACCTGATGCGGAAGCTGGCGGTGTCCCGCCGGGCCGAGGCGGTCTACGCCGGGTCCAAGCTGGGCCTGATCTGAGCCCGGCGCCTCCCGCGCCGCGCGGGGTGCGGGGCCCACCCCGCCCACGGCTCCATCGGAGGGACCTCGGTGGACGAGGACTGCCGTCCGCCCGGCCTCAGCCAGCATCGGGGCGCGGGGATGTGGTCACCGCGCACTCCACTCAGCGGGAGGACGCCCGGGTGACGACGTCGGTCGCCCAGGTGTCCAGCGCCGACTGGTCGCGGATCACCTCGACCCGGCTGCAGTTCTCCGCGTACGCCGGCAGGTCGCAGCCGCCCAGCGCCCACGAGTAGCGCGGCTCGGGGGTCAGCCAGATCGTCTCCCGCACCCGGCGGGTGAGATCGGCGAAGACGTCGAGCCGGGGCGCGTTGCCGTTGCCCCGGCCGTCGCCCAGGACCAGCAGCGTGGAGCGGCGGGTGAAGGCGCCGGAGTGGTCGGCGGCGAGGGTGGCGAACGCCGCCCCGTAGTCGCTGCCGGCGTCCACGTCGATCACGTCGCCGCCGAACACCAGGCCCAGGGCGTGCTCCAGCGGGTGCTCGTCGAACAGGTCGGTGATCTCCACGACGTCGTCGACGAAGGCGAACGTGCGCACCTGGGCGAAGAGGTCCTGCAGCGCATGGACGACGTGCAGCGTGAACCTCGCCGTCGCCCGCACCGACAGGCTGACGTCGGCGACCACGACCAGCCGCGGCTTGTCCTCGGCCAGCCGTGTGGTCACCGGCCGGAACGGGACGCCGTCGTAGCGCATGTTCCGCCGCATCGTGCGGGCCACGTCGATCCGGCCGCGGGGCGACTGCCGCTTCCTGTGGGTGAGCCCGCCGTGCAGCGAACCGGCCAGCCGGCGCAGCGACTCCTCGATCCGGGCCCGCTCGGCCTCGGTGACCTTCTCCACCGGGGCCCGGGCCAGCTCCCGCTCCTCGACGGCCACCGCGGTCATCTCGGCGAGCTTCTGCAGGTGCGCGGCCAGCAGCTCGGGCAGGTCCTCGATCACCCCGGCCAGCTGGCGACGCAGCAGCTCGGCGACCTCGGGGTCCAGGTCGCCGGTGGGGTCGGCCAGCCAGTCGCGCAGCGCCTGCTGCTGCGCCACCGACAGCTGGGCGTCGAGCTGGGTGCCCCCGCCGCGGATCAGCTCGCCGGGGATACCGGGGTCGTGCAGCCGCTCCACCTCCAGCTGGACCCGCTGGGCGTCTGCGGCGTCCCCGCCGCTGCTCTCCGAGGACAGCTCGATCTGCTCGGTGAGCGAGGCCAGGTCGATCCGGTTGGCCTCCTGGTGCAGGTTGTACCGGGTGGCCAGGTCCTCGGGCCGGAAGAAGTCCTTGATGTCCACCGGCTTGCCGTGGCTGTGCCCTTCGGCGACCTCCGCGTCGGGGTCCGGCGACCAGCTCATCCGGGTCAGCTCGCCGGTGTCGGCGAGGTCGTCGTGGCTGTGCCCGTGCTCCTCCTCCCCCTCCAGCACCCGGCGCAGGGTGAAGAACCGGGCGAAGGTGTCGGCGAAGACCTCCGCGTCCCGCCGGTCCTTGAGCAGGGCTGCCCCCAGGGCCGCCTCCAGTGCCGCCCGGTCGCTCAGCCCGACCGCGGCGGCAGCCGAGAAGGCGTCCAGCGCCTCGGCGGTCGACACCCGCATGCCGCGCAGCCGGAGCAGCCGGATGAACCGGTGCAGCGCGCCTTCCATCTCAGACCGGACGGCGTCGGGCGCTGCCGCCGCGCTTGGGGGCGAACGACCGTGCCCCCTGCCCGCTGCGCACCTCCCGCGGCGCCGCCGGCTCCGCCGTCGCCGGGGCGGCCGCGGAGCGCTGGCCGTAGTAGGCGTCGTCGTGCCGGCCCGGCCGGTCCTTGGCGGCCCGGACCTGCCTGCCCTCGTCGTCCGGTCCACCGGCCGGCCGGGACGGGTTGTCGGGGTGGTCGTGGTCGTGGCTGTGCCCGCTGTGGGTGTGCCCGCCGTGCGAGTGGGCGCCGTGGTCGTGCCCGTGCGCGTGGTCCGGCACGGTCCCGTTGGGATCGAGCAGCCGGGGCAGCGCCTCGCGGGAGCGCTGCACGTCGCGCTC
>JAOPWO010000018.1 GCA_025965635.1 Modestobacter sp.
CTCCTACCCGCGGGCCGACGCCCAGCCGGGCAAGTCGGTCGAGGCGGCGACGACCACATCGGCGCCGGGCACCAGCCCGGCCACCCGGCCCCGGCACTGGGCCAGCGCGTGCGGATGGCTGGCGACCGTGCCGACGCCGGCGAGCGAGGTCCCCGGGCGGGCGGCGAGCACGAACGCCACCGGCAGGAACACCTCGCGGGTGATCACCAGCGGCGCCCCGGTGACCAGGCCGTCCATGGTGGCGGGCACCGAGCCCTCGACCGAGTTCTCCAGCGGCACGAGCGCGGCATCGCACTCACCGGCGCGGACGGCGGCCAGCGCGGCCCCCACGCTGGCCTCGGGGCGGGCCTCCCCCTCGGAGGGAGCACCGAGGCTGCGGAGCGCGGCCTCGGCGAAGGTACCCTCGGGGCCGAGATAGGCGAACCTCGTCGGAGCTGTACCAGGCATCCGGCGAGGGTAGTGCGGCCGTGTCGGGGCAGGCGCCCGGCACGGGGGGAGCTGCCTCGTCACCGGCCGGTCCCGCATCCGATGCGGCGACCGTCAGCTGACTGGAGGAGACCGTGACCGCCGGGCCCGAGGCCGTCGCCGAGCAGCAGCTGCAGGCCGCCCGCGGGCGGCTGCTCACGGCCAGTGACGCCGGTGACGCCCGGGCCTTCGGCACCGAGTTCGCCGCGGCGGAGGCGACCCTCCGCGGCGCCGGCGCCCCCTGCTGGAACGCCTGGGCCTCGGCCTTCGCCGCCCGTGCCCGGCTGGACGACGGCGACCCGGACGGCGCCGCCACCGACGTCGCGGCAGCCCGGGCCGACCTGGAACGCTGCCCGGCGACCGCCGAGCGGGCACTCGCGCTGGCCTACCTGGCACATCTCGAGGTGGCCGCCGACCGGCTCGACGCTGCCCTGCACCTGGCCGTGGACGCCAGCCTGCTCGCCGACCAGGCCGGCACCGGCCAGCCCACCCGGGAGCTCCACCAGGCGCACTACTGGCTCTCCCGCGCGCTGACCCTGCTCGACCTCGAGGAACTCGCCGCGGCCCAGGCGGTGCGCGGCTCCCGGGTCGCCGACGCGCTGCCCGACGTCCCCGACCGGTGGCGGTTGCTGCGGCTGTCCGCCCAGCAGCACGCCGAGCTGGCCCAGACCGTGCACCGGCGCGGCGACCTGGCACGATCCCGGCAGCTCGCCGCGGTGGCCCTCGACTGCGCGACCCGGGCGCGCGAGCTGCCCTGGAGCCCGCCGGAGGCCGAGGAGGACCTGCTCGCGGTGGTCACCGCCTGGGCCATGACGCTGGCCGGGGAGCTGGACGAGGCGCTGATGCCGTTGCGCCGGGTCCGCGGGCGGGTGGCGGACGACGGCGGGCTGCACCTGCTGGGTTACGCCGACCTGGTGCTCGCCCGGCTGCTGTTCTCGGTCTCCGAACGCGATGCGGGGGTGGTCCGGGCGACCGCCGGCGGGCCGGCCGGTCCCGCCGCCGGGAGCAGCCAGGAGGGCGAGGAGGCCATGGAGCTGCTGGTCAGCGCGGCCGGCGCGTTCGCCGCCACGGGTGACCGGCGGCGCTACCGGCAGTGCCTGCTCGAGCTCGGGCAGGCCGCGGCGGCACTCGGGCACACCGCCGACGCGCTGCACTGGCTGGAGGCCTACCGCGCCGAGACCACCCGGGCGGACCTGCGCGGCCGCGAGCTCTGGGCGGAGATGTTCATCCGGCGCAGCAGGCTGCGGGAGGCCCAGCGGCAGACCGCCGTCCTCCGCCGGCACGCCATGGAGGACGCGCTCACCGGGCTGGGCAACCGGCGCAGCGCCGAGCGGCGGATGGCCGAGCTGGACTTCGACGCGGGACCGGTCTCGCTCGCCGTCGTCGACGTCGACGGGTTCAAGGCCGTCAACGACGCGAGCTCGCACGTGCACGGCGATGCGGTGCTGCGCCGGGTCGCCGAGCTGCTGGGCCTGCACAGCCGCACCGGCGACGAGGTGTACCGCTGGGCCGGCGACGAGTTCCTGGTGCTGCTGCCGGCGACCAGCGAGCCGCAGGCCGTGGTGGCCATGGAGCGGCTGCGGGCCGCCGTCGCGGATGCCGACTGGTCACGGTCGCATCTCGGGACGCCGATCACCGTCAGCATCGGAGTCGCGACCGCGATCCCCGGCCGGATCGCCAGCCCGCACTCGTGGCGCGCGCTGTTCGACTCCGCGGACCTGCACCTGTTCGGCGCCAAGCGCACCGGCCGGAACCGGGTGCGGGCGACCACGGCCGGTCAGGCCGGGAACCGGCCGCCCGACCGGCCGCTGCCGATGACCGCTTCCGTCGACGACCTGGTGGCCGAGGTGCTGGGCAGCCAGGCCGCCCGGCCGCCCGGCTGGGCGTTCGACGACGGCGAGGTGGCCTCGTGAGTCTCCGTGCCTCGCCGGGACCTCGCGGTCCGGTCGGCGGCCCCGGGCGGGCGCGACGTGCCAGCACGAGCCAGGTGCGTGACTCCCGGACCGGCAACAGGCACAGTGCCCTCGTGCCACCCGGAGTCCTGCACCAGCAGGTGACCTCGGCGCTGGCCAATTGGCAGCTGGACACCGCCGAGGCGCTGCTCACCGAGATCGACGGCGCGCTCCCGGTGCCCGCGACCGATCTGGGCAGCGCACCGCTCACCTCCCTCGCCCGGGCGTGGGCCGACACGCTGCGCGCCGAGCTGCTGGTCCGGCGGCTGCGGCGGGCCGGCTGGTCGCTGCTCGGCGATCCGCTCGTCGAGGGTGGGTCCGAGCAGCACGCCGCCCTGGATCTGCACGACGGCATCGCCGGGCTGCACGGCACCGACGACTCCTCGTCCCCGCCGGTCACCGACGGCCGCACCGAGTCCGCCGGTCACGCCGCCCAGGCCATCGCGCTGGTCCGGTCGGCCCGGGCCGCCTTCGACGCCCAGGCCGACGACCTGCAGCGCGCCGCCGGCCTGGCCCGGCACGCCCGGATCGAACTGCTGTCCCGCCGGGTCGATGCGGCGATGGACGAGGCGGTCGAGGCCGCCAGCCTGCTCGACCCGGGTCTCCCGCCGACGCCGCTGCTGGTGCACACGCTGTGCTCGCTCGCCGGCGTGCTGGCCGACCTCGAGCTCATGCCGCTGGCGCTGGACTACCAGCGGCGTGCCGCGGACACCGCCGAGCTCGCCGCCCGGCCGCCGGTCGACGCTCCGGCGGTGGACGGGCCGGCCCCCGAGCAGCACCCCGACCAGCGGACCCCCCCGGCCGTCGCGGCAGAGGCCGCCACCCGGCTC
>JAOPWO010000025.1 GCA_025965635.1 Modestobacter sp.
CCGGCCCGGCGTTGGTCTCCACCAGCGCGGTCACGAACGCGGGGTCGCTGGCGATGACCCGGGTGGCGTCCCGGAAACTGCCGGCGGCCAGGCTCAGCGCGAGCGGCCCGGCCTGACCGGCCGCCGCGGCCAGCGCGGCCGCCAGCAGGTGCGGAACGGCGCTGATCGCCGCGACGGCGTCGTCGTGCTCCGCCGCGGTCACCGGGACCACCTCGGCCCCGACGGCGAGGGCCACCTCGGCGACCCGGAGCCAGCGCCGCAGGTCGGTCCCCGGCTCGATGCACAACGCCCAGCGGGCGCCCCGGAAGAGCGTGGGGTCGGTGGCCTCGTGACCCGACCGCTCGGTGCCGCACATCGGGTGGCCGCCGACGAAGCGGTCGCCGTGCGCGTCGCCGAGCGCGGCGACCACCGGTCCCTTCACCGACCCGACGTCGGTCACGGTCGCGTCGGGGTCCAGGAACAGGCCGTCGAGGGCGCGGGTCAGCACCGGCAGCGGGACGGCGAGCACCACCACCCCGGTCAGCTGCGGACTGATCGCCACCCCGCGGGCCGCTGCGGCGCCGCGCGCCGAGGGGTCGGCGTCCCAGCCGGAGACCGGCCGTCCCGCGGCCACCAGGGCGCCGGCCAGCGAGCCGCCGAGCTGACCCAGGCCGACCACCGAGACGTGCGGGACGGGCATCGTCGGTACCGGGAAGCTCACGGCCGCGGCTCCGCGGCGCCGGCGGTGCCCGTGCCGGTGGTGGTGTCCCACGGGGTGCCGATCCGGAACACCCGGGCCAGCGCGGCGGCCACCCGGCGGCCGTCCCCGGCGGTCACGTCGATCCGGTAGACCGCCGTCCTGCCGGTGCGGTGCAGCTCCACGCCCTCGGCCACCAGCCGGTCACCGGCCCGACCGGCGGCGAGGAACTCGGTGTGCACGTCCTGAGCGACCGCGAGGGTGCCGTGGCTGTTGCTCACCGCCGCGTGGACCACGTCGAGCAAGGCCATCGTCGCCCCGCCGTGCGCCGTCCCCGCGGCGTTGAGGTGCTGCGGCGTCACGGTCATCGACGCGCGGGCGTACCCGACCCCCACGAACTCCAGTTCGATGCCCAGCAGCACGGCGAGCGGGTCGGCGGCCAGCGCGCCGAAGAGCGCCGGGTCGACGGCGTCGTCGCCGGCCGCCTCGTCGCCGGCGGTCTCGGTGCTGTCGGTCGCGGGGTCGTCGGCCATGATCTGAAGGCTATGGCCTCCACCTCCGGCGCTCCCGGCGCCCAGCCGTCCGACGACGCGGCGCCCGTGCTGCGGCCGAGCTTCGCCGTGCGGGTGAGCCGCCCGGCCGGGCGATGGCACTGCGAACTGCTCGCCGCCGACGCGGGGGACGAGTTGCCGGTGCTCGAGCGGGCGCTGGGGGAGCCGGGCACCGACGGCTGGCCGGGACCGTTCGTGGTGGTCGTCGACAGCCGGCTCTACTTCGTCGTGCTGCGGCACGGCCCCGGCGGGCTGGTCCGCGCGCTGATCTCCGACGCCACCTTCCAGGAGTGGGTGCTGGCCGCGGAGGTGGTCGAGCGGTACGGCATCGGCGCCGAGGACGGGTCCTCCTTCGCCGCCACCGTCGACGACGCGTTCGACGACGACGGGACCGGCTGGCCCGGTGGCGACCTCGACGTCCTCTCCGACGCCGGCCTGTCCGGCGAGGAGCTGGGGCTGCTGCTCGGTGCCGACGACCTGTGGGCCGAGGAGATGGTGCTCCGCATCGCCGAGCGACTGGGCTTCGCGGCGGAGCTGACCGCGGTGGCCGGGGCGTGAGCGGGCCTCGGGTCACCGCCGTGGTCTTCGACCTCGGCGGCGTGATCACCGAGAGCCCGATGGTGGCCTTCGCCGCCTACGAGGCCGAGGCCGGGCTGCCCGACGGCCTGGTCCGCCGGCTGAACAGCACCGATCCCGACAGCAACGCCTGGGCGCGCCACGAACGCGGCGAGCTCGACGTCGCCGGGTTCCGGTCCGCCTTCGAGGCCGAGGCCGCTGCGGCGGGGCACGCGGTGGACGCCGACCGGGTGCTGGCCGCGCTCGCCGGCGAGCTGCGCCCGGCTGTGGTGAGGGCGGTGCGCCGGCTGCGGGACGCCGGGTTGCCCCTGGCGCTGCTGTCGAACAACGTGGCGCCGATGCCGCGGACCGGCGAGCTCGGGGAACTGCTCGGCCTTTTCGACGCGGTCGTCGAGTCCTCGGTGGAGGGGGTCCGCAAGCCGGAGCCGGAGATCTACGCCCGCGCCCTGGCGCGGCTGTCGGCGGCGGCGGGCCGCCCGGTCGGGGCCGCGGACTGCGCCTACCTCGACGACCTGGGCATCAACCTCAAGCCGGCCCGGGCGATGGGGTTCACCACCATCAAGGTGGTCGACCCGGCGGCGGCACTGGCCGAGCTGTCCCGGCTCGTGGGTGTCGACCTGCAGGCACCCGACGACCGCGGGCAGCGATGATCCGCCGCGGCGGAGGTTCCTCCCCGGACGCCCGTGCTCTGCACCCCAGGTGGACGCAGAGCACGAGGACCGGCACGGGCACGCGGTGACCGAGGACGAGGCGATGCTGCGGGCGCTCGAACTGGCCACCGCGGCGCAGGAGTGGGGCGACACGCCGATCGGCGCCGTCGTCCTGGGGTCGGACGGGACGCCGCTGGCCGAGGCCGCCAACGAGCGGGAGAAGCGGGGCGACCCGACGGCGCACGCGGAGGTGCTGGCGCTGCGGGAGGCCGCCCGGGTGCACGGGGACGGCTGGCGGCTGACCGGCGCGACGCTCGTGGTGACCCTGGAGCCCTGCACCATGTGCGCCGGCGCCAGCGTGCTCGCCAGGGTCGCCCGGGTGGTCTACGGCGCCGACGACCCGAAGGCCGGGGCGGCCGGGTCGCTCTGGGACGTGATCCGCGACCGCCGGCTCAACCACCGCCCGCAGGTCACCGGGGGAGTGCGCGCCGAGGAGTCCGCCGCGTTGCTACG
>JAOPWO010000045.1 GCA_025965635.1 Modestobacter sp.
AGATGACCGGGCCCACGGACCGCAAGATGACGATCAACGCGCTGAACAGTGGCGCCAAGGTGTGGCTGGCCGACCACGAGGACGCCAACACGCCACTGTGGGAGAACGTCGTGGGCGGGCAGCTCAACCTGCTCGACGCGACCAACCGGACCATCGACTTCACCAGCCCGGAAGGCAAGCAGTACACGCTGAAGCCCGACGAGGAGCTGGCCACCATCGTCGTCCGCCCCCGCGGCTGGCACCTGCCCGAGAAGCACATCACGGTCGACGGCGAGCAGACCAGCGGCAGCCTGGTGGACTTCGCGCTCTACATGTCCACCTGCGCCCAGAAGCAGCTCGACCGCGGCCAGGGCCCGTACTTCTACCTGCCCAAGATGGAGAGCCACCTCGAGGCGCGGCTCTGGAACGACGCGTTCAACCTGGCGCAGGACTTCCTCGGCATCCCGCGCGGCACCATCCGGGCGACCTGCCTGATCGAGACCTACCCGGCCGCCTTCGAGATGGAGGAGATCCTCTACGAGCTGCGCGACCACTCCGCCGGGCTGAACGCCGGCCGCTGGGACTACATGTTCAGCGTGATCAAGACCTTCCGGACCCGGGGCGACGAGTTCACCCTCCCCGACCGCAACTCCGTCGGCATGACCGTGCCGTTCATGCGGGCCTACACCGAGCTGCTCGTGCGCACCTGCCACAAGCGCGGTGCCCACGCCATCGGCGGCATGTCGGCGTTCATCCCCAGCAAGGACCCGAAGGCCAACGAGTTCGCCTTCAACAAGATCACCGAGGACAAGACCCGCGAGGCCAACGACGGCTTCGACGGCTCGTGGGTGGCCCACCCCGGCATGGTGCGGACCGCGATGGACGTCTTCGACAGGGTGCTCGGCGACCGGCCCAACCAGCTGGACAAGCTCCGCGAGGACGTCTCGGTCACCGCGGCCGACCTGCTCAACGTGAAGGCCACGCCCGGCGAGGCCACCGAGGCGGGGCTGCGGGCCAACGTCAGCGTCGGCATCCAGTACGTGGAGTCCTGGCTGCGCGGCTCCGGCGCGGCCGGCATCAACGGGCTCATGGAGGACGCCGCCACCGCGGAGATCAGCCGGAGCCAGGTCTGGCAGTGGCTGCACAACGGGGTCACCCTCGCCGACGGCCAGCTGGTCTCCCGGGAACTGGTCGAGGGGGTCATCGAGGAGGAGATGGGCAAGATCCGCGACGCCCGCGGAGATGCCTTCGCCTCGGGGCGGTGGGACGATGCCAGGGCCCTCTTCACCGAGATGGCCCTGGCGGACGAGTACCCCGACTTCCTGACCGTCCCGGCGTACGAGCGCATGCCCTGACCCGGTCTCCCGGGGGGCCGAAGTCGCGACTCCGACCCCCCGGGCCCGGTCCCCGCACGTCCTTCAGGTCCGGCAGCGAAGGCGGAACCTCATGAGCGGTACGCACGGCACGGAGACGACGGCAGGCCCGGTGGAGGGACACGTCCCCCCGGAGGCCACCTCGGCCACCGGCGAGGCCGGCGACAACAGCGCGGGCATGGCGGCGGTGACCCGGGTGGCCCGGGCGACCCTGTCGCCGAACGGCGTCATCGACGACCCGACCGAGCTGCGCACCTACGAGTGCGACGGCCTGGCCCACTACCGCGTCACGCCCGCGCTGGTCGCGCTGCCGGAGACGACCGAGCAGCTCGCCGCGGTGGTGCGGGCCTGCAGTGAGCACCGCGTCCCGTTCGTGGCCCGGGGATCGGGCACCGGCCTGTCCGGCGGCGCACTCCCCCGGGCCGACGGCGTCCTGATCGTCACCTCGCGGATGCGGACCATCCGGGAGATCCGCCGGGAGGACCAGCGTGCGGTGGTCGACCCCGGGGTCATCAACCTCGACGTCACCCGCGCCGCCACCCCGGAGGGCTACTACTACGCCCCCGACCCCAGCAGCCAGCAGATCTGCTCGATCGGCGGCAACCTGGCCGAGAACTCCGGCGGCGCGCACTGCCTGAAGTACGGCTTCACCAGCAACCACGTGCTCGGCGCTGAGCTGGTCACCCCGCAGGGCGACATCGTGCAGCTGGGCGGCCTGGCCCCCGACGCCCCCGGCTACGACCTGCTGGGCACCGTCGTCGGCTCCGAGGGGACGCTCGGTATCGCCACCACCACGACCGTCCGGCTGGTGCGGCTGCCCGAGGAGGTCCGCACGCTGCTGGCCGGGTTCCGCTCCACCGACGAGGCCGGCGCCGCCACCTCGGCGATCATCAGCGCCGGCGTCCTGCCGGCCGCGATCGAGATGATGGACGCGCTGGCCATCGAGGCGGCCGAGGCGGCCGTGCACTGCAACTACCCGGCCGGTGCCGGTGCCGTGCTCGTGATCGAGCTCGACGGGGCGTCGGCGGAGGTCGAGCACGAGTACGCCCAGGTCGAGCGGTTCTGCACCGAGAACGGCGCGTTCGAGCTGCGGCTGGCCACCGATCCCGCCGAGCGGGCGCTGATCTGGAAGGGCCGCAAGTCGGCCTTTGCCGCGGTCGGCCGGATCAGCCCCGACTACATCGTCCAGGATGGCGTCATCCCGCGGACGGCGCTGCCCGAGGTGCTGCGGGCCATCGCCGCGCTGTCGTCGTCCTCCGGGGTCCGGGTGGCCAACGTGTTCCACGCCGGCGACGGCAACCTGCACCCGCTCGTGCTCTTCGACGACGCCAGGCCCGGTGCCGGCAGGGCCGCCGAGGAGGTCAGCGGCGCCATCCTCGACCTGTGCATCTCGCACGGCGGGGCGATCACCGGGGAGCACGGCGTCGGCGTGGACAAGGCCGCCTACATGCCGAAGATGTTCACCGACGACGACCTGGACACCATGCAGATGGTCCGGTGCGCCTTCGACCCGGACAACATCAGCAACCCGGGCAAGGTCTTCCCCACGCCCCGGCTGTGCGGCGAGGTGCCGGGGAAGCGCAAGCACGCCCATCCGCTGGTCGAAGCCGGCCTGGCCGACGCGTTCTGAGGGACCCGAGATGACCACAGCAGCCCGGACCCGTCTGGACTCCGCGCGCACCGCCCTGTCCTCCGCCTGCAGCGAGGTCGTCGACGCGACCCCGGCCGACGCCGTCGACGGGGTGCCGGTCGGCCTCGTCGCCCGGCCGGCCAGCACCGCGGAGGCCGCCGAGGTGCTGCGCGCCGCCGCCGTCTTCGGCCTGGTGGTCGTGCCGCGGGGCCGGGGCACCAAGACGTCCTGGGGCCGACCACCGGAGCAGGCCGACCTGGTGGTCGACCTCAGCCGGATGTCCGCCGTCGTCGAGCACGCCGCCGGCGACCTGATCGTCAAGACCGAGGCCGGTGCCCTGCTCGCCGACGTGCAGGCCGCGGTCGGCTCGGCCGGCCAGCGGCTCTCCCTCGACGAGGTCGTGCCCGGCTCCTCGATCGGCGGGACGCTCGCCACGAACACGAGCGGCCCCGGCCGGGTGGCGGTCGGGACGGCCCGGGACCTGCTGCTCGGCGTGACCGTGGTGCGCGCGGACGGGGTGGTCGCCAAGGCCGGTGGCCGGGTGGTCAAGAACGTCGCCGGCTACGACCTCGGCAAGCTGGTCATCGGCTCCTTCGGCACGCTCGTCATCGTCACGGAGGCGGTCTTCCGGTTGCATCCCGTGCCGGCCGCCCGCCGGGTGGTCAGCGTCTCGGCCGGCTCGCCCGATGACGTGCAACGGCTGGTCCAGCTGGTCGTGCACGCCCAGGTGGTGCCGGCCGCCGTCGAGGTCGAGTGGTCGGGCACCGGCGGCGGGACCGTCGGCGTGCTGCTGGAGGGCACCGCGGCCGGCGTCGAGGGACGCGCCGCCGCCACCATCGCCCTGCTCGGCGGGGACGCGCACGCCACCGACGAGCTGCCCGCCGGCTGGGGCCGACTCCCCTGGGCCGACGAGCCGGTCGCCGGACGGCCCACCGCGCTGAAGGCGACCTTCGCCCTCTCCGCGCTGTCCCGGGTGCTGGCGGCCGGGCAGGCCGCCGCCGGCGCGGCGGGGGTGCAGCTGCACTTGCGCGGGTCCGGCGGCGCCGGGGTGCTCTACGGCGCCTTGCCGGCCGGCACCGACGTCGCCGCCGTCCGGGAGGTCGTCGGCCGGCTGCGCGAGGCGTGCGCCCTCGCCGGCGGCGCACTCGTCGTCCTCGATGGGTCACCCGAGGTCAAGGCGGGCATGGACACCTGGGGCCCGGTCCCGGCGATCGACCTGATGCGCCGCGTGAAGGAACAGTTCGACCCCGAGCGCCGCCTGGCGCCCGGCAGGTTCGTCGGAGGCATCTGATGGCTGAGCAGTCCGGACAGACCCGCGTGCAGCAGAACGAGCCGCAAGCCGACCCGCAGAAGGCCGGGGCGCTGTCGCACGGCCCCGTCCCCCTGGACGGCTCGGCACTCCGGTCGGCCTTCGACGACGAGCACCCCCCGTCGGCGGAGCTGATCAGTGACTGCGTGCACTGCGGTTTCTGTCTGCCCACCTGCCCGACGTACACGCTGTGGGGCGAGGAGATGGACTCGCCGCGCGGCCGCATCGACCTGATGAAGGCCGGGCTGCAGGGCGCGCCGATGACCGGCACGATGGTGCAGCACTTCGACGCGTGCCTGGGCTGCATGGCGTGCGTCACCGCCTGCCCGTCCGGCGTCCAGTACGACAAGCTGATCGAGGCCACCCGGGTCCAGGTGGAACGCCACCACGACCGCAGGCCCGGCGACCGGGCGCTGCGGGCGGCGATCTTCGCGCTGTTCCCGCACAAGAAGCGGCTGCGCGCGCTCCGCGGACCGCTGCGCGCCTATCAGGCGAGCGGGCTCCCGCGGGTGGTGCGCGGCAGCGGCCTGCTGGAGCGGCTGGCCCCCAAGCTGGCCGCCATGGAGGGTCTCGCCCCGCCGCTGGAGAAGCGCGAGAAGCTGCCCACCCGGGTCTCCGCCGTCGGCACCCGCCGGGCGGTGGTCGGCCTGCTCACCGGCTGCGTGCAGGGTGAGTTCTTCCCCGGCGTCAACGCCGCCACTGCCCGGGTGCTCGCCGCCGAGGGCTGCGACGTCGTCATCCCCCGCAAGCAGGGCTGCTGCGGCGCGCTGTCGGTGCACAACGGCCGGCAGGTGGAGGCGGAGAAGTTCGCCCGGGCCACCATCGACGCCTTCGAGGCAGCGGGCGTGCAGACCGTGGTGGTCAACGCCGCCGGCTGCGGGTCGAGCATGAAGGAGTACGCCGAGGTGCTGGCCGACGACCCGGCCTACGCCGAGCGCGCCCGGGCCTTCGCCGCGTCGGTCCGCGACGTCTCCGAGCTGCTCACCGAGCTCGGCACCGTCGCCGAGCGGCACCCGCTGGAGGTGACCGTCGCCTACCACGACGCCTGCCACCTGGCGCACGCCCAGGGGGTCCGGGCCCAGCCGCGGACCTTGCTCAGGGAGATCCCCGGCCTGCGCCTGAAGGAGATCGCCGAGGCCGAGATCTGCTGCGGCTCGGCCGGGATCTGGAACATCCTCAACCCGGAGCCGGCCCGCGAGCTGGGCGACCGGAAGGCCCGCAACATCGCCGCCACCGGCGCCGAGGTGCTGGTGACGGCGAACCCCGGCTGCCTGATGCAGGTCTCCTCGTCGCTGCAGCGGCAGGGCACCCGGATCGGGCTGGCGCACACCATCGAGGTGCTCGACGCCTCGATCCGGGGGCTGCCGGTCAGCACCCTGGGCCCACAGCACTAGCCGCAAGCCACGGTTTGCGGTCGGCACCCGGCTGCACCACGCTCTGCCCAACACCCCGACCCCTGCTCACGACGAGGTGCGACATGTTCGAACAGGTGCTGGACCCGGTCGGCGGGTCCCTGGGGCTCAGTGCCCTGTGCGCCACCCTGCCGCTGATCACGCTGTTCGTCCTGCTGGGGGCGTTGAAGGTCAAGGCGTGGATCGCCGGCCTGGTGTCCCTGCTCGTCGCCACGTTGGTGGCGGTCGTCTTCTACTCGATGCCGGTCGACCAGGTGCTGCTGAGCGCGACCGAGGGCGCGGCGTTCGGCTTCTTCCCGATCCTGTGGATCGTCATCAACGCGATCTGGGTCTACAACCTGACGGTCGAGACCGGGCACTTCGACGTGCTGCGCCGCTCGTTCGAGAAGGTCAGCCCGGACCAGCGGATCCAGGCGATCATCATCGCCTTCTGCTTCGGCGCGCTGCTCGAGGCGCTGGCCGGCTTCGGCACCCCGGTCGCGATCTCCGTGGTCATGCTGATGGCGTTGGGCTTCGCGCCGCTCAAGGCGGCCGTGGTCGCCCTCATCGCCAACACCGCACCGGTCGCCTTCGGTGCGCTGGCCACGCCGATCATCACCCTGGCGACGGTCACCTCCGGGGTCAACGACGACCCCCGCCTGACCACCGAGGTCCTGGGCGCGATGGTCGGCCGGCAGACGCCGATCCTGGCCGTGTTCGTGCCGCTGCTGCTGGTGTTCGTCGTCGACGGCAAGCGCGGCCTGCGCCAGACCTGGCTGCCGGCGATCGTGTCCGGCGTCGCCTTCGCGATCGCCCAGTTCATCGCGGCCAACTACATCTCGGTCCCGCTGACCGACATCATCGCCGCGCTGGTGTCCGCCGCCGCCGTCGTCGCGCTGCTGCGGGTCTGGACGCCGTCCGAGTCGCCCGACCTGGCCCGCCACGAGCGCGCGTCGGTCGGCGGCGGTGGATCGGCCGGGGTCACGGCCGGCGAGGAGCTGGGTGGTCGTCCCGGCGAGCAGGACTCCCGTGACGACGGTGCGCCGGCCACGGGCGCCGGGGACCGCACCCCGGTCCGCGACACCGGCGGCGAGGTCTTCAAGGCCTACGCGCCGTACCTCATCATCATCGTGATCTTCTCCGTGTTCAGCCTCGCCCCGGTGAAGGCGTTCTTCGCCGAGCAGCCGTGGACCTACGTGTTCGGCTGGCCGGGGCTCGACGTGTTCGGTCCGGGCTCGGACACCGAACTGTCCTCGACCAACTACAGCCTCAACTGGTTCGCGTCCGCGGGAACGTTGATGATCTTCGCCGGCATCATCACCATGCTGGTGCTGAAGATCTCCCCGGCCCGCGGGCTGAAGACCTACGGCCGGACCTACAACGAACTGAAGTGGGCCATCGTCACGGTGATGGCGGTGCTCGCGCTGGCCTACGTGATGAACCAGTCGGGGCAGACCACCACGCTGGGCGCCTACCTGGCCCAGACCGGGGCCTTCTTCACCTTCCTGTCGCCGATCCTGGGCTGGATCGGCGTCGCGGTGACCGGCTCCGACACGTCGGCGAACGCCCTGTTCGGTGCCCTGCAGGTGCAGACCGCCGCCCGGGCCGGACTGGACCCGGTGCTCCTCGCCGCGGCCAACACCTCCGGTGGCGTGCTGGGCAAGATGGTGAGCCCGCAGAACCTGGCGATCGCCGCCGCGGCGGTGGGCATGGCCGGCAAGGAAGGCGAGATCTTCCGCAAGGTCTTCGGCTGGAGCCTGCTGCTGCTGCTGTTCATGTGCATCCTCGTCGTCCTGCAGTCGACGTCGGTGCTCGGCTGGATGATCCCCTGAGGAAGGGCCACCCTGCGGGGGCCCACCGCTCGCGAGCTCGCGGCGGGCCCTGCAGGGTGGCCGACACGCCTTCTTCTAGGTGCTGCGGACCTCGGCCTCGCGGGCTTCGGCTTCGCCCAGCCGGTTGAGCCGGTTCAGCAGCACGGCAAGCGTGGCGACGTCCTCGGTCGGCCAGTCGGCCAGGTCGGCCTCCCAGCGGGCCCGGCGCGCCTCGCGCAGCTGGGAGAGCCGCCGGTGGCCCTCGATCGAGGTGGACAGCACCTGGGCGCGGCCGTCCGCGGGGTCCGCGGCCCGGTCGACCATGCCCAGGTCGACCAGCGAGGACACCTGGCGGCTGACCGTGCTCTTGTCCAGGCCGAGCCGGATCACCACGTCGCTGGCCCGCAGCGGGCCGGCATCGTCCAGCAGGACCAGCAGCCCGTACGCCGCGCCGTCCAGATCACGGTGCAGCTCCCCGCCCAGCCGGCCGGAGATCGCCCGCGACCGGCGCAGCAGCAGCGCGATCTCGCGCTCCAGCCGTACGTAGGCCTCGTGGCTGTCCAGCCCGGTGGAATGCTCGTCGGCGTCAGTGTGGGTGTCGGCAGTGGTGCTCACACCGTCTTCGACGTGTCGGAGTGGTGCGGCGTTCCCGGCCGGCTCGTCCCCGGCCATCAACGCCGCGGCGCCGGCCGCCACACCACGAGGGCGGATCCGGGGGCGGACAGCGGCATCAGGTCGCGCCGGTAGCCGGCCTGGACCGCGGACTCCGCGGCGATCCGCCGGCCCTCGGACACCTCGAGCTCGTGCAGCAGCTCCCGCACCCGGTCCTGCAGCGCGTCGACCTGGGACTCCAGCTCGATGATGCGCTTGATGCCGGCCAGGTTGACGCCGTCCTCCTGGCTCAGCCGCTGCACCTCCCGGAGCAGCGCCACGTCCCGCGGGCTGTAGCGCCGCCCGCCGCCGGGCGTGCGGCCGGGGCTGACCAGGCCGAGCCGGTCGTACTGCCGCAGCGTCTGGGCGTGCATGCCGGCCAGCTGGGCGGCCACCGAGATGACGAAGACCGGGGCGTCCTCAGCGACCCGGCCGGACGCCCGGCGGGGGTCCGGGACGCCGGTCTCGTGGGTGGTCATCGCGCACCTCCGGCCCCCAGCACCGCGGTGATCTCCGGCCGCGGGTCGTCGGGCAGCTCGGCGGCGAACTTCTCGATCGCCTCACGGGCACCCGGCGTCAGCTTCTTCGGCACCGCCACCTCGACCGTGACCAGCAGGTCGCCGGTGACGCCCTTGCCGGGCACCCCGCGTCCGCGCACCCGGAACGTCCGGCCGCTGGCGGTGCCGGCCGGCACCTTCAGCGAGACGGGACTGTCCAGGGTCGGCACGGTCAGCGTCGTCCCGAGTGCGGCCTCGGCGAAGCTGATCGGCACGGTGAGCGTCAGGTCGTTCCCGCTGCGGCCGAGCAGATCGTGCCCGGACACGTGGACGACGACGAACAGG
>JAOPWO010000064.1 GCA_025965635.1 Modestobacter sp.
GGCGGTGGCGGCGGACGTGGTGGCGGCGGCGGACGTCCGCCGGGCGGTGGCCGGCCGGCTGCGCGCCCGGCCGGTGGAGGCGGCGGCATGCGGAAGCGCACCGCCCGGCAGAAGCGGCGTCGGATCCTGGGCTGGCTCGCCGGCATCGTGGCCGGGATGGCCGTGCTGCTCGGTGTCTTCGTCGCCGTCGTCTACGCCTCCACCGAGGTGCCGACGCCCGACTCGATCCAGAGCGACCAGACGACCGTCGTCTACTACGCCGACGGCACCACGGAGATGGCCCGGCTCGCGGCCGACGACGGCAACCGCACCAACGTCGGCCTGGACCAGGTGTCCGAGCCCGCGCGCAATGCGATCCTCGCCGCGGAGAACCGGAACTTCTACTCCGACCCCGGCATCTCCTTCACCGGCATCGCCCGGGCCGCGTGGAACAACCTCACCGGTGGTTCCACGCAGGGCGGGTCGACGATCACCCAGCAGTACGTGAAGAACGCCTTCCTGAACTCCGACCAGACGTTCAGCCGCAAGTTCAAGGAGCTCTTCCTCGCCGTCAAGCTGGACAACCAGTACTCCAAGGACGACATCCTGGAGAACTACCTGAACACCATCTACTTCGGCCGCGGGGCCTACGGCATCGAGGTGGCCGCCACCACGTACTTCGGCGTCCCCGCCGCTCAGCTGACCGCCGAGCAGGGCGCCGTGCTGGCCGTGCTGGTGCGCAGCCCCAGCGGCAACGACCCGGAGACCAACCCCGAGGGCGCGCAGCAGCGCTGGGGGCTGGTGCTCGACGCGATGGTGGAGGAGGGGTGGCTGGAGACCGGGGCCCGCGCCGCGGCCGTCTACCCGCCCGTGCAGCCCAAGGGCACGACGAACCTCAACACCCCGGAGGGGCCCGAGGGCCTGATCGTGGAGCAGGTCCGCAAGGAGCTGGAGGCCGACCACGGTTACGAGCCCGAGGACGTCGACGCCGGCGGACTGCGGATCACCACCACGGTGGACAGGGCCCGCCAGGAGGCCGCGGAGAACGCGGTCACCACCGTGATGGAGGGCGAGCCGGAGGAGCTGCGGCAGGCGCTGGTCTCGATCGACCCGCGGACCGGGGGTGTCGTCGCCTACTACGGCGGGGCGTCCGGCTCGGGCTTCGACTACGCCTCCAACGCCTACCGTCAGCCCGGCTCGTCGATGAAGCCCTACGCGCTGGCCGCCGGGCTGGAGCAGGGCATCAGCGTGACCGCCCGCCGCGACGGCAGCTCCCCGCAGGAGTTCCCCGACCGCCCCGGGCAGCCGGTGACCAACTCCAGCAACGCGCAGTGCGGGGCGTGCACGCTGACCGAGGCCATCGTCCGGTCGCTGAACACGACCTTCTACGGGCTGGCCTACGAGGTCGGGCCGGACAACGTCCGCGACACCGCGATCCGGGCCATGGACCTGCCGCAGCAGTGGGACGCCCCCGGCAACCCGGAGATCGACGGCAAGCCGGTGCTGAGCCGGGACGGCTTCACCGGTGGTGCCATCGGCATCGGCGAGTACGAGCTCCGGCCGATCGACCAGGCCCACGGCTTCGCGACCTTCGCCGCCGGCGGCCTGGAGCGGGACCCGCACTTCGTCGCCCGGGTGACCGACAGCGCCGGGACGGTGCTGGTGGAGAAGAACGGTGACCCCGGCGAGCAGGCGATCCCGGCGGACGTCGCGAACGACGTCACCTTCGCCCTCGAGGGCGTGGCCGGCGCCGCCAAGCGTGCGCTGGACGGCAACCGCCCGGTGGCCAGCAAGACCGGCACGCAGGGGCTGAACCGCACCGACAACTCCGACGCCTGGATGGTCGGGTACACCCCGTCGATGTCCACCGCGGTCTGGATGGGCTCGGACGCCCGGCTGCCGATCAAGAACGTCTCCGGCGCGATCATCTACGGCTCCGGTCTGCCCGGGCAGATCTGGAAGGAGTACATGGACGCGGCGCTGGCCGGTACGCCGGAGGAGCCGCTGCCGGCCAGGGCGATCATCAGGGGCGACACCGGCAGGAGCGTGCCGGCGCCTGCGCCCAGGCCCGTGTCGACGCCGACCCCGGCGCGCCCGGCGCCGGACACCACGACCCGGGCACCGGTGACCACCGCGCCGTCGACGACGACGGGTGAGCCCGGGAACGGCGTGGGCGGGGACCGCTACACCCCGGAGGACGAGGGGCAGGACCCCGGGAACGGCGGGAACGGCGGGAACGGCGGGGACGGCGGGAACGGCGGGAACGGCGGGAACGGCGGGAACGGTGGCGACGGCGGGGACGGCGGCGACCCGCAGCCGACCGAGGGGGCCGGCGAGCTGCCCGCCGGCGCCGGGGCGAACGGCCCGCCGGCGCGCTCCGGCGGCTGATCCCGCCAGGCACACTGACCGGGTGAGCACGACGACGACGGGCCCGTCCGCCCCGGCCGACCAGCCGGGGGACGGGCCCGATCGCGTCGTCCCCAGCTGGACCGACCCGGTCGTCGCGCAGGCCAGCGAACTCGTCGGCGGTCCGTGGGGCCGGCACGCCGTCACCGGCCGGGCGTTGTTCTGGACCCCGCTGCGGGTCTGCCTGCTCTTCACCGTCGTCGTCCTCGGGCTGGCCTGGGCCAAGCAGGCACCCTGCGCCGACGGCGACTGGAGCGGCTCGAAGCAGTACACCCACTTCTGCTACTCCGACGCCGTCCCGCTGTTCGGGCTGCACGGCCTGGAGACGGGGCAGGTGCCCTACCTGGACTCCGCGGTCGAGTACCCGGTGCTCACCGGGGGGTTCATGCAGGTGGCGGCCGTGATCGCCAGCAGCTGGGACCGGCTGGCCGCCTCGGCCGGACCGCTGCCGTCGGCGGTCCCGGTGGAGACCTACTACGTGGTCACCGCGCTGCTGCTGTCGATGTGCACCCTGCTGGTCATCCGGGGCGTCGTCGCCCTCGCCGGACGACGGCCGTGGGACGCGGCGATGGTGGCGCTCTCCCCCCTGCTGTTCGTGCACGCCTTCACCAACTGGGACGTGATGGCCATCGCGCTGGCCACGCTGGGCATGTGGGCCTGGGCGCGGGAGCACCCCGTGGCGGCGGGCCTGCTGCTCGGCCTGGGGACGGCGGCCAAGCTCTACCCGGTGCTGATCCTGGGCGTGCTGTTCGTGCTGTGCCTGCGGGCCGGCCGACTCGGGCCGTGGCTGCGCGCGGCGCTCGCCGCCGCCCTCGCCTGGCTGGTCGTGAACGTGCCCGTCGCGGTCCTCGCACCGGACAACTGGGCGCGCTTCTTCTCCCTCAGCGACACCCGGCCGGCGAACCCCGAGTCGATCTGGGCGATGCTGCTGGCCCTCACCGACGACCACCTCCTGGACGGCCCGCTGGCCGAGGGGCAGGCCCCGTCGGTGCTCAACACGACGGTGGCGGTGCTGCTCGTGCTCGCCGCCACCGGCGTCGCCTGGCTCACGCTGGCCGCCCCGGTGCGCCCCCGGGTGCCCCAGGTGGCTTTCCTGATGGTCGCGGCGTTCCTGCTGCTGAACAAGGTGTGGAGCCCGCAGTACTCGCTGTGGCTGCTGCCGCTGGCGGTGCTGGCCCGGCCCGGCTGGCGCTCGCTGCTGGCCTGGCAGGCCACCGAGGTGCTGGTCTGGGGGCTGACGATGCTGCACTACCTCGGCACCGACAACCGCGGCGTCGACGTGCGGTGGTTCTACACCGCGGTCACCGTCCGGGACGCCGCCGTCGTCGTCCTGATGGCGCTCGTCGTCCGCTCCATCTGGCTGCCGGACACCGACCGGGTCCGGCTCAGCTGGCCCGGGACCGACGACCCCGCCGGCGGGGTGCTCGACCACGCCCCCGACGTGGTGACGCTGCGCCGGGAGCCGATCAGGCGGCCAGCGCACCTCGCAGCAGGCTGATCTCCGCGGCGTGGCTCGCCGCGTCGCCGGGGGTCTCCAGCACGATCGGGGCGCCGGCGGCGCGGGCGACCTCGACCAGCAGTTCCACCGGGATCTCCCCGTCGGTGAGCGGGGCGTGCCGGTCGCGGCCGGAGCCCGCCGGGTCGCGGCTGTTGTTCAGGTGGACCAGGTCGATCCGGCCGGTCACCGCGCGGACGTCGTCCACCACCCGGGACAGGTCCCACCCGGCGGCCCAGGCGTGGCAGGTGTCCAGGACGAACCCGGCGCCGAACTCGCCGACCGCCTCCCAGAGCCGGTCCAGCGCGCCCAGCTCCCGGGCCATCGCGTTGTCCCCGCCCGCGGTGTTCTCGATCAGCACCGGGAGCCCGGAGCCGCCGTCCTCGGCCTGCCGGGCGAACGTCTTGCGCCAGTTGTCCACCCCGGTGGCCGGGTCGTCCTCGGCCAGCACGTGCCCGCCGTGCACGATCATCCCGCGGGCGCCGACGGCCACCGACGCGGCGGCGTGCTGGCCGAGCAGCTTGCGGCTGGGGATGCGGATCCGGTTGTTGGTGGAGGCGACGTTCAGCACGTAGGGGGCGTGCACGAAGACGGCGACGTCCCCGGCCAGCAGGGCCTCGGCGTCCGGCCGCGGCTTCGGCGCCTTCCACCCCTGCGGGTCGGCCAGGAAGACCTGGACGGCGTCGGCGTCCATCTCGGCGGCTCTGGCCAGCGGCCCGCCGTCCAGCAGTTCGTTCTCCTCGGTCAGGCCCGGTCCGACGTGGACCCCGATCAGTTGGTCTGCCACCCCGGCGACACTAGTCAGCGCGCTGGTAGCCTCGGCAGAGCGTCTCGAGCGGGCTCCCGCCTGCCCGGATGCGTCGTTCCACGTCACACACGCATGTACGACCCTCCTGCTGCAGATGTCCTGCAGCCGCTGAGACCAGAGGAGGTGGGGTTTCTCCATGCGCAACTACGAACTGATGGTCATCCTCGACCCTGAGCTCGAAGAGCGGACCATCGCTCCCAGCCTCGACCGGTTCCTGACCGTCGTCACGACCCGGGGCGGGACGATCGGCAAGGTCGACATCTGGGGCCGTCGCCGGCTCGCCTACGAGATCAACAAGCGTCCTGAGGGCATCTACGCCGTCATCGACATCAACGCCGAGCCGTCTGCGGTCGCTGAGCTCGACCGTCAGCTGAACCTCAACGAGTCGGTGCTGCGCACGAAGCTGATGCGCCCCGAGGCCCACTGACCATGGCTGGCGAGACGGTCATCACCGTCATCGGCAACCTCACGTCGGACCCCGAGCTCCGGTTCACCCCCTCGGGTGCGGCCGTCGCCAACTTCACCGTCGCCTCCACCCCGCGGACGTTCGATCGTCAGACGTCGGAGTGGAAGGACGGGGAGGCGCTCTTCCTGCGCTGCAACGTCTGGCGGCAAGCGGCGGAGAACGTCGCCGAGTCGCTCACCCGCGGGTCGCGGGTCATCGTCTCGGGGCGGCTCAAGCAGCGCTCGTTCGAGACGAAGGAAGGCGAGAAGCGCACCGTCGTCGAGCTCGAGGTCGACGAGGTCGGCCCGTCC
>JAOPWO010000137.1 GCA_025965635.1 Modestobacter sp.
CGGCCTTGCCGGTGGGGGCGGAGCTGTCGGTGGACCTGCTGCGTGCCATGCCCACGAGGATAGTCAAAGGACCCGTCGCTCCCCGCCACTTGCAGGGCCGCGGCGGGCCCCTGCAACGGGCCGCGGACGAACTCCCAGCGTTCGGGTCAGCGCTGGACGGCGAGGCCGCGGGACTGGGCGGCCTGCTGGTACAGCCGCCCCGCGCGGTAGGAACTGCGCACCAGCGGGCCGGCCAGCACCCCGGCGAAGCCCATCTCCTCGGCCTGGGCCTGGAAGCCCACGAACTCCTCGGGCTCGACCCACCGGACGACCGGGTGGTGCCGGACGCTGGGCCGCAGGTACTGGGTGATGGTGAGCAGGTCGCAGCCGGCGTCGTGCAGCGCCTGCATGGTCTCGACCACCTCGTGCGGCTCCTCGCCCATGCCCAGGATGAGGTTGGACTTGGTGACCAGCCCGGCCTCGCGGGCCGCGGTGATCACCGACAGCGAGCGGTCGAACCGGAAACCGGGCCGGATCCGCTTGAAGATGCGGGGCACCGTCTCGACGTTGTGTGCGAGGACCTCCGGCCGGGAGGAGAAGACCTCCGCCAGCTGCCCGGGGTCGGCGTTGAAGTCGGGGATCAGCAGTTCGACGCCGCAGCCCGGGATCTGGAGGTGGATCTGGCGGACCGTCTCGGCGTACAGCCAGGCGCCCCCGTCGGCCAGGTCGTCCCGGGCGACGCCGGTGATGGTGGCGTAGCGCAGCCCCATGGTGGCCACGCTCTCGGCCACCCGCCGCGGCTCGTCGGCGTCGAAGTCGGCGGGCTTGCCGGTGTCGATCTGGCAGAAGTCGCAGCGCCGGGTGCACTGGTCGCCACCGATGAGGAACGTGGCCTCCCGGTCCTCCCAGCACTCGTAGATGTTGGGGCAGCCGGCCTCCTCGCACACCGTGTGCAGGCCCTCGCGGCGGACCAGCGACTTCAGCTCGGTGTACTCCGGGCCGGTCCGCAGCTTGGTCTTGATCCACGCGGGCTTGCGCTCGATCGGGGTCTGGCTGTTGCGCACCTCGAGGCGGAGCAGTTTCCGGCCGGCCGGGTCGATGCTGGACGGGCTCACGGAAGTGGTCGTCGGCGCCTCGCTCATGGCCAGCACGGTACCCCCGGCGGTCGGAGCGGTCGTCGCGTGCGCGGCCGGACCGGATGGCCGGGCCGGGACGGCGGACGGGCCCGGCACCGCTCCCCGGAGGGCACGATGCCGGGCCCGTCGGGGTCCGAGCGTGTGGTCAGGCCTTGCTGCTGCCGTCCTCGGGCTCGACGCCGCGGTTGGCCACCGGGGTGCCGGCCGCGCCGCGGGCGGTGCCCCGCGGGTTGGTCGCGTCGGTGGCCGGGTCGACGGCGCCGGGACCCTCGGTGGCGTCCCCGCCGGCCGTGGTGACCGGGGAGTCGAAGTCGTTGCTGGTGCCGGTCGCGGTGTCGGGCCGGTTGCCGTAGCTGCGCTCCTCAGAGCCCTCGGCCAGCTGCGCCTCCTGGGTGCCGAGGTCGGTGGTCGGCGGCAGGGCGTCGCCCGGGGCGGACTGGGCGGAGGAGACCGTCTTGCCACCCGAGGACGTGGACGAGGACTGGGACTGGGCGTTCTCGGTCCCGCCGGCGGGTGCGGCGGGGCTGCTCGGGGCGCTGGGCACGGGGTCCTCCCGGTAGCTGGGCACGGGTCCGTCGCCGGTGGGCGCGGGGGTCCACCGGTCGTCGGTGTTGTTCTTGCGGACCAGGACGGCGACGCCGGCCGCGACGACGGCCAGGACGGCGAGCACCCACGGCCAGCGGCGCGGCGGCGGTGCGGGCTGCTCGAGCCCGACGCCGCGCCTGACCGTGACCATCGCGGCGGCGGTCCGCTGCGCCGCCTGCTTGCGGGCGCGGGTGGTGGCCTTGTCCAGCTCCACCCGCCGCTTGCCGGCCTCCTTCGACAGCTTCTCCGCCTTCTCGACCAGCTTCTCGGCCTTCTTGCCGGCTGCCTTGCGGTTGGCCTCGGTCGCGGCGCGCAGCGACGCGACGCGGAGGGCGGCCTGGTCACGGGCGACCTCCGCGGCGGAGGCGGCGTCCTTGCGAACCCTCTCCGCCTGCTGCGTGGCGGTAGCCCCCAACGCCGCGGCACCGGCCGCCAGCTCGGCCCCGCGGGCATCGAGCTGTGCCCGCGCGGCCTCCACGCTCGTCGCCAGCGACTCCCGGGCGTTCTCCAGCAGTGGGCCGGTGGCCTCCCGGGCGGCGGTGACCCTCGGGCCGTAGGTGGCCGCGGCGGTGGTGGCTGCCGTGGTGGCTGCCTCGCGGGCGGCCTCCAGCCTGGGGCCGGCGGCGGCGACCGCGGCCTCCAGCCGGGGCGTGGCGGCCGCGACGGCGGTCTCCAGGTTGGCCAGGGCGGACTTCGTGGCAGCCTCGATCCGCGGGACGACGTCGCTCTCGTAGACCTTGTGTGCCGCCTCCAGCCGGGGGGCCAGCGTCTTCTGCGCCGCCTCCAGGCGGGGCTCCAGCGCGTCGCGGGCCGCCTCGAACGCGGGGGTGAGCGCCACGGCAGCGGCGCCCACCCGGGGGACCACCTCGGCGGCGTAGGCCAGCTGGGCGGCCTTGACCGCGGCGTCGACCTGCGGCTTCAGCTGCTCCGAGGTGGCTCGTCTCGCCTCGTTGACCGCCGCCCCGATGTGCGCGAGGCCTTCCTGCAACTCGGCACCGATGACCTCGGCATGGCTCTTCTTGCGGAACACTGCAGCACCTCCGAGTTGATCGCGTCCGGATCATCCTGCCCGTCAACGGCCCCGGGCACACCCCCGGAGGGGCAGCGGACCGCCCCTGCCGTGGCTACCGTTCGCGCCGTGCAGCTACGGATCTTCACCGAACCCCAGATGGGTGCCACGTACGACGACCTGCTCGCGGTGGCCCGCCGTACCGAGGAGACCGGCTTCGACGCCTTCTTCCGGTCCGACCACTACCTCACGATGGGCGGGGACGGGCTGCCCGGCCCGACCGACGCGTGGGTCACCCTCGGTGGGCTCGCCCGCGAGACCAGCCGCATCCGGCTGGGCACGCTGATGACCGCGGCCACCTTCCGGCTGCCGGGGCCGCTGGCGGTCTCGGTGGCCCAGGTCGACCAGATGAGCGGCGGGCGGGTCGAGCTGGGCATCGGTGCCGGCTGGTTCGCCGAGGAGCACCAGGCCTACGGCATCCCCTTCCCCGAGGTCGGCGAGCGCTTCGACCGGTACGAGGAGCAGGTGGCGGTGATCACCGGCCTCTGGCGGACGCCGCCGGGGGAGACGTTCGACTTCGTCGGTACCCACTACCAGGTCAGCGGCTCACCGGCGCTGCCGAAGCCGGTCCAGGAGGGCGGCATCCCGCTGCTGATCGGCGGTGGGGGGAAGAAGCGCACCCCACGGCTGGCCGCCCGGTACGCCGACGAGTTCAACGTGCCGTTCTCCTCCGCGGAGGAGAACGCGCGGCTGTTCGCCGGCGTCCGCGCCGCCTGCGAGGAGGTCGGCCGGGACCCGGGCTCGCTGGCGTGCAGCTCCGCGCTGGTGCTGTGCGTGGGCAGGGACGACGCCGAGGTGGCGCACCGGGCGGCGGCGATCGGCCGGGACGCGGACGGTCTCCGGGCCGACGGCGTCGCCGGCTCGCCGGCGGAGGCGGTCGACACCCTGGGCCGCTACGCCGAGGCCGGTGCGAGCCGGGTCTACCTGCAGGTGCTCGACCTCGGCGACCTCGACCACCTGGACCTGGTGGCCGCTGAGGTCGCTCCGCAGCTGAGCTGACCGCACCCGGTCCCGGTCCGGCGGGGACACCACCGGACCGGGACGACGGGTCAGGCGATCTGGACGTCCAGGGGCTCCAGGACGGCTCGCGAACCCAGCCAGGTGTTGGCCCGGACCAGGTCGTCGGCGAAGTCGACCTCCACGGCGGAGAAGCGGGAGATGTCCAGTGGCCGGACCCGCAGGCCGGCCTGCTGGATCGCGGTCTCCATGCCCCGCTCGAAGTAGTCGGTGGCGCCACAGGCCGAGAGGTGCTCGATCAGCACCGCCTTGTCCGCTGAGGACACGTAGTTGATGCCGACCGCCTCGCCCAGCCCGCCGACGACGGTCTTGGACAGCTCCTTGATGAAGCCGTCGGCGTCGAGGGTGTACTTGACCTCCTCGTCGGCGACGGTGGAGGTGTCCACGCAGACGAAGCTCTCGTCGGCCTGGACGAGCGGAGCGGCGTGGTCGAGCACCGCGGGGTCGAACACCACGTCACCGTTCATCCACAGGACCCCGCCGGCCTGGGAGGACCGCAGGGCCCGCAGCAGGCTCTGCGAGGTGTTCGTGGTCGCGAAGTCGGGGTTGAAGGCGAACAGCACGTCCGAGTGGGCGCGCATGACGGCCTT
>JAOPWO010000070.1 GCA_025965635.1 Modestobacter sp.
ATCAACGGCGACGCCCCGGTGGTCGTGATGACCACCGAGGTGCTGCGCAACATGCTCTACGTCGACTCCCCGGCGCTGACCGACCTCGGGTACGTGGTCATGGACGAGGTGCACTACATCGCCGACCGGTTCCGCGGCGCGGTCTGGGAGGAGGTGATCATCCACCTGCCCGAGCACGTCGCTCTGGTGTCGCTGTCGGCGACGGTGAGCAACGCCGAGGAGTTCGGCGACTGGCTGGTCACCGTCCGCGGCCACACCCGGGTGGTGGTCAGCGAGGTCCGGCCGATCCCGCTGTGGCAGCACATGCTGGTCGGGTCCCGGGTCTTCGACCTGTTCGCGCTGCGCCCGGCCGCCCACGCGGCGGAGTGGGAGCAGACCCCGCGGGGGCTGTCCACCCGGGAGCGTGGTCGCGCCGTCGTCGACCCGGAGCTGGTCCGCTACGTGCACGAGCAGGAGCGGCGCTTCGACTCCTGGTCCGGCGGTGCCCCGCGGAACGCCGCCGGGCACCGGCCGCGCTACCGTCCGCCGTCCCGTCCGGAGGTCATCGAGCGGCTGGACCGGGCCGGCCTGCTGCCGGCGATCACCTTCGTGTTCAGCCGCAACGGCTGCGATGCCGCCGTGCACCAGTGCCTGGCGGCCGGCCTGCGGCTGACCGACGAGGCCGAGCGCTCGGCCATCGCCGAGGTCATCGACCGGCGCACCGGTGCCCTGGCCGAGGAGGACCTGCACGTCCTGGGCTTCTGGGAGTGGCGGGAGGGGTTGCTCGCCGGCGTCGCCGCCCACCACGCCGGTCTGGTGCCGGCCTTCAAGGAGACCGTCGAGGAGTGCTTCGTCCGCGGCCTGGTGAAGGCCGTCTTCGCCACCGAGACCCTGGCGCTGGGCATCAACATGCCGGCCCGCACCGTCGTCCTCGAGCGGCTGGTGAAATGGAACGGCGAGGCGCACGTCGACGTCACGCCGGGGGAGTACACCCAGCTGACCGGGCGCGCAGGCCGCCGCGGCATCGACGTCGAGGGCCACGCGGTCGTCGTGTGGGCGCCGGGCGTCGACCCGGCCGTGGTCCCCGGGCTGGCCAGCACCCGCACCTATCCGCTCCGCACGTCGTTCCGGCCCAGCTACAACATGGCGGTCAACCTGGTCGGCGCCTTCGGCCGCGAGCGGGCCGGGGAGCTGCTGGCGGCTTCCTTCGCCCAGTTCCAGGCCGACCGGTCGGTTGTCGGGCTGGCGAAGTCGGCGCTGCGGCACGAGGCCGACGCGCAGCGGCTGGCCGTCGAGATGCATTCCCCGGCCGGCGACGTCGCCGGGTACGCGAAGCTGCGGGCGGAGATCTCCGAGCGGGAGTAGGCGCTCTCCCGCGACTCGCAGGCCACGCGGCGGTTGGCGGCCAGCGAGTCGCTGGAGGCGCTGCGGGTGGGTGACGTCATCCGGGTGCCCAGCGGCCGGCGGCAGGGCCTCGCGGTCGTGCTGGACCCGGGGATCACCGAGCTCACCGAGCCCCGGCCGCTGGTGCTGACCGAGGACAAGTGGGCCGGTCGGCTGGCCGCGGTCGACTTCCCCTCGCCGGTGACCGCGCTGGCCCGGCTCCGGGTGCCGAAGAACTTCAACCACCGCAGCCCGCACGCCCGCCGGGACCTGGCCGCCACGCTGCGCACCGCCCGGATGGAGAACGACCTCGGCGCCCGCCGGACGAAGGGCCGGTCGGCGGCCGCCGACGACCCGGTGCTGGGCGACCTGCGGCACGCGCTGCGGGCGCACCCGGTGCACTCCCTGCCCGACCGGGAGGAGAAGGTCCGGGCGGCCGAGCGCTGGCTGCGCGAGGTGCGCGAGGCCGAGTCGCTGCGCCGCCGGATGGACGAGCGCACCGGATCGCTGACCCGGCAGTTCGACCGCACCTGCGACGTCCTGGAGGAGCTGGGTTACCTGGTGCCCGAGGTCGTCCCGCCGTCCGTCTTCGAGGACGGCGTCCCCCCGGAGGAGTCCCCGGTGGTGACCGACGCCGGTCGCCGGCTGTCCCGGATCTGGTCGGAGACCGACCTGCTCACCGCCGAGTGCCTGCGGTCGGGTGTCTTCCGCGGGTTGACCCCCGCGGAGCTGGCCGCCTGCGTCTCCACGCTCGTGTTCGAGGCCCGTCGGGAGTCGCCGGGGCAGCCGTCCGTGCCGGCGGGCAAGGTCGCCGCTGCGATCGCCGGGATGCGCCGGGTACGGGCCCGGCTGAGCGACGTCGAGGCCGAGCACCAGGTACCGCTGACCCGCGACCTGGACCTCGGCTTCGTGTGGGCGGCGTTCCGGTGGGCCGACGGGCAGACGCTGGACCGGGTGCTGGCCGGGGCGGAGCAGGCCGGCACCGAGCTGTCCGGCGGCGACTTCGTGCGCTGGGCCCGGCAGCTCATCGACCTGCTCGACCAGCTGGCCAAGGTCGCCGACGAGCCGGTGGCCGGGGTGGCCCGCGCCGCGGTGGGCCGCGTCCGCCGCGGGGTGGTGGCGGTCGCGGTCAGCGGTTGACCGGCGTGCCCGGCGCCGTACGGGGCGTCCCGGCGGGGGGTGTAGGACACAATCGGCTCCCGGTCCGGAGCACGTGCGGCCGGACCGGCAGCCAGGCGACCAGGGAGCGACGATGACCCACCCGCCGTACGGGGACGACGCGTGGGAGCGCGGGCGGGGGGACGACGCCCTGCCGGCGGCGGGGGAGCGGCCCCG
>JAOPWO010000083.1 GCA_025965635.1 Modestobacter sp.
CAGCGCCGGCGGCGCCCGGCACGTGCCCGAGGCCGGCCAGGCGCATCACCAGGCCGAGGTGGAGCAGCGCCTCGTCGACGCCGCAGTTGCCGTAGACGGAGGTGACCGCGGCGATCTCCACGTCGGGGCGTCCGGCCAGGTAGAGCAGCGCCAGCGCGTCGTCGATGCCGGTATCGGTGTCGACGACGACGCGCAGCGGCGCTGGGGGGACGGTCAACGGGTCTCCTCGGGATGGACGACGGCCTCGGGATGGGCGGCGCTGACGGCGGCCACGGGATCGGCCTCGTCGAGCCGGCGCCGCACCCGCAGGCGCGAGGCGACCAGCACCACCAGCGTGACCAGGTACGGCGCGGCGTCGGTGAGCTGCTGCGGCATGCCGAGCCCCTGCAGCCGGAAGCCCCACGCCTCGGCCGCGCCGAACAGCAGGCAGGCACCCAGCACGAGCAGCGGCCGGTTGGCGGCCAGCATGACGGCGGCGACGGCGACCCAGCCGCGCCCGGACGTCATGTTCTCGGTGAACGCGGTGACGTCGCCCAGCGACAGCTGCGCACCGCCCAGGCCGCACAGCGCTCCGGCGAGCAGCACCGTGGCGCGCTGGTAGCGGGGCACGACCACCCCGAGGCTGGTGGCGGCCTCGGGGTGCTCGCCGACGCCGCGCAGCCGCAGCCCGACCGAGGTCCGGTTCACCCACAGCGATGCCGCGACCGCCAGCAGCAGGGCCAGCGGCACCAGCAGGGTCTGCCCGCCCAGCAGGGCGCCGAGCACGGGCACCCCGTCGAGCAGGTCGAGGTCGGGCAGTCCCGGCAGGCCCGCCGGCGCGAACGTGCCGGTCGCGTCCAGCAGCTCCCGGAGGAGGAAGCCGGTCAGCCCGAGGGCGAGCAGGTTCATCCCGACCGCGACGATGATCGGGTCGGCCCGCCAGGTGACCGCGCCCAGCGCGAGCACCCCGCTGAACACGGTGGTGGTGACGACGGCCGCGACCACCCCGGCCCAGGCGCTGCCGGTCCACCAGCTGACCGTCACCGCGGAGAACGCGCCCCACAGGAGCTGGCCCTCCAGGGCCATGTTGAACAACCCGGCGCGGCCGCAGAGGGCACCGCCGAGCGCGGCGTAGAGCACCGGCGCCGAGGAGCCGAGCACCGCGGCGACGAACGCGAGGTTGACGACGTCCACGGGTCAGCCCTTCCGTCCGGCGGCGTCCGCCGCCCGGCGGGCGGTCCAGCGGGAGGCCAGCACCCGCAGGGCGAGCACCAGGATCACCACCGCCTGCAGCACCTGGCCCAGCTGGCGTGGCACGTCCACGTCCCGCTCCATGCCCGCCGAGCCCACCGTCAGGATCGTGAACAGCGCCGCGGTCACCGGCAGCAGCGCCGGCCGGCCGCCGGCCAGCAGGGCCGCAGCGATCCCGGCGAAGGTGTACCCGGGTGCGGTCAGCGCGTCGTCGATGAACCGGAACGGCTGGCTCATCACGATGATCGCCCCGGCCAGCCCGGCGGCGGCGCCGCCGGCGGCGAGCGTGCCCAGGGTGAGCCGCGGAACCGACAGGCCGCCGTAGGCGGCAAAGCCGCGGTTGGCGCCGGCCACCCGGATCTCGTAGCCGACCGGGGTGCGCGCGTCGACGTGCACCGCGAGCAGCAGCACCAGCAGCACGACCACCAGCCCGGCGTTGGTGTAGCTGGTGCCCGGGAAGGACGGCAGGTGCGCGGCGTCGGGCAGCCGAGGGGTCTGCGGCACCGACGAACCGCTCTCGGCCAGCGGGAAGCGGACGAGGTAGGAGGTCAGGGCCACCGCCGGCGCGCTGAGCAGCAGCGTGGAGATGATCACCGGCACCGCGGCACGGGTGGACAGCGGCGCCGCGACCGACGCCAGCGCGGCTCCGCCGAGCGCCCCGGCCAGCAGGCACACCGGCAGCAGCAGTGCCGCCGGTGCCGGCAGGTGCAGGGCGATGACCGCCGCGGCGATCCCGCCGAGGGCCAGCTGGCCGTCGCCGCCGAGGTTGTACTCCCCCATCCGCGCCGGCAGCGCGAACGCCAGCGACATGGCCAGGATGGCGGTGAACGAGGCGACGGCGAAGTCGATGTTGCTGACGCTCAGCGCGCCGCGGACCATCGCGTCGTAGCCGCGCAGCGGATCGACCCCGGCGGCGGCCATGACGCCGGCCCCGACGAGGATCGCCACGACCACCGCGCCCAGCGGCACGAGCGCGGACGTGGCGGCCGGCCGCAGCCGGCCGGCCAGGTCGCTCACGCCCCTTCCTCCGGCCGGGGCGCGGAGCGAGCCGAGGCCATCGCCGCGCCCAGCACCTCCTCGGTGGCGTCGGCGGCGTCCAGGTCCGCGGTCACCGCGCCGTCCAGCATCACGAGCACCCGGTCGGCCAGCGCGCGCAGCTCGCTGATCTCGTAGGAGACCAGCAGGACGGCGCCGCCGCGGGCGCGGTGGTCCAGCAGCAGCCGGTGGATCTCCTCCCCCGCGCCGACGTCGACGCCCTGGGTCGGCTGCTCGACCACGAGCAACGGCGCCTCGTGGTGCAGCTCGCGCGCCAGCACGACCTTCTGCGCGTTGCCGCCGGACAGGGAGCCGAGCGGTGCGCTCACGCCGGCCGTCCGGACGCCGAGCCTGCGGACCAGCTCGGTGGCCTGGGAGCGCACGGCGCGGGGCGACAGCCGGCCGCGGCCGGCCAGTGGCGGGCTGCGGTGGTGGCCGAGGGCGAGGTTGTCCGCGACCGACAGGGTCGCGGCGCTGCCCATCCCGGGGCGGTCCTCCGGGACGTAGGCGATCCCCAGCGCGCGGCGCTCGCGGACGCCCAGGCCGGCCAGGTCCCGGCCGTGCAGCCGGACGCTGCCGGACTGGACCGGCCGGAGGCCCAGCACGGCCTCGACGACCTCGCGCTGGCCGTTGCCGGAGACCCCGGCGACGCCGATCACCTGGCCGGCCCGCACGGTGATCGAGACGTCACGCACGCGGGCTGCCCCGGGTGCGGCGGCCATCCGCAGGTCGCGGACCTCCAGGACGGGGTCGGAGCTCACCGTGCCCCGCGGGTTCACCGCCGGCTGCAGCCCCCGGCCGATCATCGCCTCCACGATCTCTCCCGCCGTCGTCCGCGCCGTGGTCAGCCGGGCGGTGACGGCACCGTCCCGAAGGACGGTCACCCGGTCGGTCGCCGCCAGGACCTCCTGCACCTTGTGCGTGACGAGCGCGACGGTGGTGCCCTGCGCGGCCAGGGTCCGGACGACGGCGATCAGCGAGTCCACCTCACCCGGCGTCAGGACCGCCGTCGGCTCGTCGAGGATGAGCACCTCGGCCTCCCGGTGCAGCGCCTTGAGGATCTCCACCCGCTGGCGCACCCCCAGGGGGAGCGTGTCCACCCGGGCGGTGGGGTCGACGTCCAGCCCGATCCGGTCGGACAGCTCGGCCACCCGCTGCTCGGCGGCCCGGCGGTCGAAGATCCCCCGCCGACCGGGCTCGGCCCGGTAGACGACGTTCTCGGCCACGCTCAGCGAGCCGAAGAGCCGGAAGTGCTGGTGCACCATGCCCAGCCCGGCGGCGATGGCGTCCAGCGGGGAGCGCAGCCGCACCTCGCGCCCGGCGCGCAGGACGGTGCCGGCGTCCGGGCGGTGCAGCCCGTAGAGCACCGACATCAGGGTGGACTTGCCGGCCCCGTTCTCGCCGACGACGGCGTGCACGGTGCCCCGCTCGAGGACGAGGTCCACCCCGTCGACGGCGACGACGGGGCCGAACCGCTTGGTGATGCCACGGAGCTCGGCCGCGGGGGGAGCCCCCGCGGCCGGGTCCGCGACGTCCGGGAGCCGGTCGGTCATCCAGCGGCCGGGTCGTCCACGGTCACGGTGCCGTCGATGATCTGCTGCCGGACCTGCTGCACCTGCTCGATCACGTCGGGGTGGTCGGCGATGAGGCAGCCGGAAGAGGCGACGTCGTCCTCGAGCGCGGTGAGCCCCACGCCGTCCTCGGCCAGTCCGTACACCTTGGCGCCGCCGGCGTTGCCGGCGAGGATCTCGGTCACCGCGGAGGCCAGCGCGACGTCCACGTGCTTGAGCACGTTGTCGACGACCTGCCCGGGGGCGGACTCGCACTCGTTGACGTCGACCCCGTAGGCCTGGAACCCACCGCTCGCAGCCACCTCGAACGCGCCGACGTTGCTGCCCGACGCGGCGGCGAGCACCTGGTCGGCGCCGCCATCGGCGAGCACCTGCGCCTGCGCCCTGCCCCGCGCCGGGTCGCCGAACGGGTTGTCGCCGCCGACGAACAGCGCAGTGGAGGTCACCGTCGCGTCGACGCTGGCCGCGCCGGCGGCGAAGGGGTCGACCCATCGGCGGATGAACGGCGTGTCGAGCGCGGCCACCACACCGATCTTCTTGGACCGGCTGAGCAGGCCGGCCTCGACCCCGGCGAGGTAGGTCGCCTCGTGCTCACGGAAGGCGGCGCAGGTGACGTTCTCCGGCTGCGGGGCGGGGCAACCGTCGACCAGGAGGAACTGCTGGTCGGGGTTGTCGACCGGCACGGTCGCGAAGGCGTCCTGGAGGGAGAACGACAGGCCGACGACGACGTCCGGCTTCTCGCGGACGGCGGCCTCGACGTTCTGCTGGATCGACGTGGGGTCGCTGCTCTCGAAGACCCGCACGTCGAGGTCCTGCTCGGCGGCCACGGCCTCGGCGCCCTCGACGGCGAGCTCCAGGAAGTTGTTGCCACCGACCGGGTTCGGGGTGATGACGATCATGGAGCCTGCGGTCTCGCCGCCGGCCGCGTTCCCGCCCGAGTCGCCGGAACCGGTGTCGGCACAGGCACTCAGCCCCAGCACCGTGGCGAGCAGCGCCGCGGCGGCCGGACCGCGGCTGCGGGTGGTGCGGCGGGGGACGTGGTTCATGAGCACTCCTTGGCAGCGCGCGCCGCGACCTCCGCGGCACGAGGAACGGTGGACCCTGGGTGCCGCGGAGGGCAGAGCCGGGCCGGCAGTGCTCGGTCCACCTGCTCCCCCTCCGGATCGCCCTTACCGGGACGTGCGCCGCCCAGATCCGGTCATCACCCGGAGCACCCTGCGACGGAGAGGGTTGCCGGCCAGCGAGCCGGGGCTTCGCGCTGGCACTCGAGACCGCCGGGGAAGCTAGCACGCCGATGCCCGGCACCCGGAGGCACCCCGTCCGGGCTGGTCGACGGCTGGGAGACTGTCGCCCGTGACGATGCCGCGCGCCGCGCTGACCACCCGGATGCAGCCCTTCAGCACCACGGTGTTCGCGGAGATGTCCGCGCTGGCCCTGCGCACCGGGGCGATCAACCTCGGGCAGGGGTTCCCGGACACCGACGGCCCCCGGAGCCTGCTCGAGGACGCCGTCGACGCGATCCGCGGCGGGGCCAACCAGTACCCGCCCGGTCCGGGGGTGCCGGCGCTGCGCGAGGCGGTGGCGGCGCACCAGGCCCGGTTCTGGGACCTCGCGGTCGACCCGGACGACGTGCTGGTGACCGTCGGCGCGACCGAGGCGATCGCGGCCGCGGTGCTGGCGCTCACCGTGCCCGGCGACGAGGTGGTGACGTTCGAGCCCTACTACGACTCCTACGCCGCGACCATCGCGCTGGCCGGGGCGACCCGGCGCACCGTGACCCTGCGCCCACCGGACTTCGCCGTCGACGAGGAGGCCCTGCGAGCGGCGTTCGGCCCCCGCACCCGGCTGGTGCTGCTCAACACGCCGCACAACCCCACCGGCAAGGTCTTCACCCGTGCCGAGCTGGAGCTGGTCGCCCGGCTGGCCGTCGAGCACGACGCGATCGTGGTGGCCGACGAGGTGTACGAGCACATGACCTACGGCGTCCCGCACGTGCCGATCGCGTCCCTCCCGGGGATGGCCGAGCGGACGCTGACGATCTCGTCGGCCGGCAAGACCTTCTCGGTCACCGGGTGGAAGGTCGGCTGGCTGCACGGGCCGACCGAGCTGGTGACCGCCGCCCGGGCGGTCAAGCAGTTCCTCACCTTCGTGGGCAGCGGGCCGTTCCAGCCGGCCGTGGCGCGGGCGCTCGCCCTGCCCGACGAGTACTACCGCGGGCTCATCACGGACCTGACCCGCAAGCGCGAGCTGCTCGTGTCCGGGCTGGAGGCGGCCGGCTTCGCGGTGAACCGCCCCGACGGCACGTACTTCGTCACCGCCGACGCCGCGCCGCTGGGCTACACCGACGCGATGGCGCTGTGCTGGGAGCTGCCCGCGCTGGCCGGCGTGGTGGGCGTGCCGGTCCGGGTCTTCCACGACGACCAGGACGCCGCGCCGTCGCTGGTCCGCTTCGCGTTCTGCAAGCAGGACGCCGTGCTGAGCGAGGCAGCCGAGCGGCTGGCCGGCCTCGCCGCCCGCCTCCCGAGGTGAGGGACAGCCCGCTCGGGTCCGCCGGCGCGGCCCGCTGTCAGGCGAAGACGATCGTCTTCGCGCCGTCGACGATGACCCGGTCCTCCACGTGCCAGGTGACCGCCTGGGCCAGCACCTGCCGCTCGACGTAGCGGCCGACCCGGCGCATGTCCTCGACGGTGGCCCGGTGGTCGATCCGCGCGACCTCCTGCTCGATGATCGGGCCGGCGTCGAGCTCGGGGGTCACGTAGTGCGCGGTCGCCCCGATCAGCTTCACGCCCCGGTCGGCCGCCGCCTGGTACGGGTTCGCGCCCACGAACGCCGGCAGGAAGCTGTGGTGGATGTTGATCAGCCGCTCGGGGAACCGGCCGCAGAACTCCGCCGAGACGATCTGCATGTACCGGGCCAGCACCACGAGGTCGGCGTCCCCGACGATCTCCAGGGCGGCGGCCTCGGCCTCGGCCTTGGTGTGCGGCGACACCGGGACGTGGTGGAACGGGACGCCGTGCGCCCGGGCCACCGGCTCCAGGTCGGGGTGGTTGGACACGACGACGGCGATCTCCGCCCGCAGGTCACCGGCGTCGACCCGGTAGAGCAGCTCCTGCAGCACGTGGTCGGCCTTGGAGACGAAGACCGCCAGCCGCGGCTTGCGCGCCGCGTCGGTGAGCCGCCAGGTGAGCTGGAAGTCCCCGGCGAGCTCGCCGAGCGCGGCCTCGAGGTCCGGCCGGCGGGTGCCCAGGTCGGCGAGGAAGAACTCCAGCCGGAGGGTGAACGTCCCGCCCGAGGGGTCGGAGGAGTGCTGCTGCGAGTCGATGATGTTGGCCCCGGCGTCGGCCATCAGCCCGCTGAGCGCGGCCACGATCCCGGGCCGGTCGGGGCAGCGGACGACCAGCCGTCCGACGTCGGTGAAGCGGGCATCGCGGTCGGCGGGGGCGGCAGGGGCGGACACGCCGCGCATCGTGGCAGAGGTCAGGACGCGGGACCGACGGCGGGTAGGTCCGCCCGGCGGCGCTCCTCGATGTCGAAGAGATCGCCGTGTTCCTCGACCCGGGCGAGCACCGCGGCGGTGTCGAACCGCAGGGTCTCGGGGGCGGCGCCGTCCCGCACGGCGTCCACCTCGTCCCAGCCGATCGGGGTGGAGACGGTGGCGCCGGCGCGGGCGCGCAGCGAGTAGGGCGCGACCGTCGTCTTCGCAGTGTTGTTCTGGCTCCAGTCGACCAGCACCTTGCCCGACCGCAGCACCTTCTCCATCCGCCAGACGACGTCGTCGGGGGTCTGCCGGGAGAGCTCCTGGGCCAGCGCCTTGGCGTAGCGGCTGGGGTGCTCCTCGTCCGCGCAGCGGATGGGCGCGTAGACCTGCAGCCCCTTGGAGCCCGACGTCTTCACCACCGGGTCGAGCCCGTCGTCGGCCAGCCGCTCGCGGAGCCGGTGCGCCACGTGCACGCACACGGGAACGCCGGCACCCGGCCCCGGGTCCAGGTCGAGCACCAGCAGGTCGGGCAGCTGCGCCCGGCCGTCGTCGTCCACCCGCCACTGCGGGACGTGCACCTCGAGCGCGGCCAGGTTCGCTGACCACACCAGGTCCGGGACGGCGGTCAGCAGCACCATGTCCAGCGTCTCCCGGCCGCGGGAGCTGCCGGGAGAGGGGACGGTCACCGTGGACACCCACGCCGGGGCGTGCCGGGCGTTGTTCTTCTCGAAGAACGCCTGCCCGTCGACGCCGTCCGGCCACCGGGTGAAGGTGACCGGCCGGTGCGCGACGTGCGGCAGCAGCACCGGCGCGATCCGCACGTAGTAGTCGATCACCTGGGCCTTGGTGAACCCGACCTCGGGGAACAGCACCTTGTCCAGGTTGGACACCTCGAGCTGGCGGCCCTCGATGTGCACCCGCTGGC
>JAOPWO010000095.1 GCA_025965635.1 Modestobacter sp.
CTCGCCGACCGCGGCCGCCACCGCCGCGCCCACCGCACCCGTGCCGCAGCACAGGTCGAGGACGACCGCACCCGGCCGACCGCGGGCCGCCGCCTCGCGCACCAGCAGCCGGGTGCGCTGCCGCGGCACGAACACCCCGGGCCGCACGACGAATCGCACGCCGCAGAACTCCGCCCAGCCCAGCAGCTGCTCCAGCGGCTGCCCGGCGACCCGGCGGGCGACCAGCGCGTCCAGTTCGGCGGCCGACCCGGCGGCCTCGACCAGCAGCGCGGCCTCCTCCTCGGCGACGACGCACCCGGCGGTCCGCAGCCGGGCGACGACGTCGGTCGGCGGGGCGCTCACAGCTGCCGGTGCACGGCGTCCGGCACGTCGGTGACGAACATGTGCCCGGGGGCGTGGGTGATCGCGAACGGCGGCCGGGACGCCATCAGCGCCGCCTGCGGGGTCACGCCGCAGGCCCAGAACACCGGGACGTCGCCGTCCTCGATCTCGACCGGGTCGCCGAAGTCGGGCCGGCCCAGGTCGGCGATGCCCAGCGCGCCGGGCGCGCCCACGTGCACCGGCGCCCCGTGCACCTGCGGCATCCGGGCGGTCACCTGCACCGCGGTGGGCACCAGCGACGCCGGGACCGGCCGCATGGACACGACCAGCGGCCCGGACAGCCGCCCGGCCGGCCGGCACGCCCGGTTCGTGCGGTACATCGACACGTTGCGACCCTGCTCGATGTTGCGCACCGGGACGCCGGCCTCGAGCAGGGCCGTCTCGAAGCTGAAGCTGCAGCCGATCAGGAAGGCGACCAGGTCGTCGTTCCACAGCTCGGTGACGTCGGTGGGCTCGTCGGCCAGCTCGCCGTCCCGCCACACCCGGTAGCGCGGCAGGTCGGTGCGCAGGTCGGCGTCCGGCGCGAGCACGGTCCGGCACGAGCCGGGGTCGGTGACGTCGAGCAGCGGCACCGGCCGCGGGTTGCGCTGACCGAACAGCAGCATGTCCCAGGCCCACTCCCGCGGCAGCACCACGAGGTTGGCCTGGGTGTGACCGGGCGCCTCCCCGGAGCTGGGCACCGCGAGGCCGGCGCGGTAGCGCGCCCGGGCGTCGGCGGGGGTTCGGGCGGCGGTGGCGGTCATCGCGGACCTCCTTCGGATTGCCTGCGGACCTCGCCGACCCTACGGTCGAGCCCCACCAGGCAACAGCGCAGTTCCCCGGATCCGCCCGACCGCAGGAACCCTGGAGCGCCCATGTCTTCCGCCGCGGAACCCCCCGACACCGCGACGCCCCCGCCCGGCGGCGGGCGGCTCGCCGCCAGCACCCGGTCCACCCTGCTCGGTGCGATGTTCCTGATGGCCACCTCGGCCATCGGCCCGGGCTTCATCACCCAGACCACGACGTTCACCGTCCAACTGGGCGCCGCCTTCGCCTTCGCGATCGTCATCTCGATCCTGATCGACATCGCCCTGCAGTTGAACGTCTGGCGGGTCATCGGCGTCTCCGGCCGGCGCGCGCAGGAGCTGGGGAATCTGGTTCTCCCCGGCCTCGGCTGGGTGATGGCCGCGTTCCTGCTGATCGGCGGGCTGGTGTTCAACATCGGCAACGTCAGTGGCGCGGGGCTCGGCACCGACGCGATGTTCGGGCTGGACCCGGAGATCGGCGGCGGCCTGTCGGCGCTGATCGCGATCGGGGTCTTCCTCAGCAGACGGGCCGGGGTGGCCGTCGACCGGATCGTCGTCGTCCTCGGGCTGGTGATGATCGCCCTGACGGCGTACGTGGCGATCACCTCCGGCCCTCCGGTCGGGGAGGCGCTGCGCAACGTCGTCCTGCCCGAGGAGATCGACGTCCTGGCGATCACCACGCTGGTCGGCGGCACGATCGGCGGTTACATCGTCTACGCCGGGGCGCACCGGCTGCTCGACTCCGGCGTCACCGGCGTCGCGCACGTCCGCGACATCACCCGCGGCTCCATCACCGGCATCCTGATCACCGCCGTCATGCGGATCGTGCTGTTCCTCGCCATCCTCGGGGTGGTCAGCGGCGGCGCCGCGCTCGACCCGGACAACCAGGCCGCCTCGGCGTTCCAGGCCGCCGCCGGCGACATCGGCATGCGGGTGTTCGGCATCGTGCTGTGGGCCGCGGCGATCACCAGTGTCATCGGCGCCTCGTACACGACGGTGTCGTTCGTGACCTCCCGGACTCGCACCAGCGACCGCACCCGCACGCTGCTGGTGGTCGCGTTCATCGCCGTCACCACGCTGGCGTTCCTGCTGCTCGGGACGGCGCCCACGACCCTGCTGGTCTTCGCCGGCGCGTTCAACGGCCTCCTGCTGCCCATCGGCATCGCCGTGCTGCTGTGGGTGGCCACCCGCCGCGCCGACCTGCTGAACGGGTACCGCTACCCGCGGTGGCTGCTGGTCGTCGGCTGGGTGGCCTGGCTGCTGACCCTCTACCTGGCGGTCAACTCGGTCCGCCCGGTCATCGCGCTGTTCTCCTGAGGAGGATCGGCAGGCATGGACCTCAACTCCGACCTCGGTGAGGGCTTCGGCCAGTGGGGCCTCGGCGACGACGACGCCCTGCTCGGCGTGGTCACCAGCGCCAACGTCGCCTGCGGCTACCACGCCGGTGACGCCTCGATCATGCGGCGGGTCTGCACGAAGGCGGTCGCCTCGGGCGTGGCGATCGGCGCGCAGGTGGGCTACCGCGACCTGCCGGGCTTCGGCCGGCGGTTCATCGACGTCGAGCCCGAGGCGCTGACCCAGGACGTCATCTACCAGATCGGCGCGCTGGAGGCCTTCGCGCGGGTGGCCGGCGACCGGGTGCGGTACGTCAAGCCGCACGGGGCGCTCTACAACGCGATCGTGCACCACGAGGAGCAGGCCGCCGCCGTCGTCGCCGCCGTGGTCGACTACGACCCCACGCTGCCGGTGCTCGGCCTGCCGGGCTCGGTCTGGCTGCGGCGGGCCGCCGAGGCCGGGCTCACCACGGTGGCCGAGGCCTTCGCCGACCGGGCCTACACCCCCGAGGGGACGCTGGTCTCCCGTCGGCTGCCCGGGGCGGTGCTGCACGACGCGGCCGAGATCGCCCGCCGCTGCGTCGCGATGGCCACCGGGGTACCGGTCACCGACGTGGACGGCGGGGAGCTGGCCCTGCAACCAGGGTCGATCTGCGTGCACGGCGACACCCCCGGCGCCGTCGACATCGCCCGGCAGGTGCGCGCCGCTCTCGCCGGGGCCGGCGTCGGGCTCGCCCCCTTCGCCCGCTGATGCGGCTGCTGCCCAGCGGGGACGCCGGCCTGCTGGTCGAGCTCGACGACCTGGACGCCGTCCTCGCGCTGCACCGCACGCTGGCCGCCGAGCCCCCGGCCGGGGTGCTGGACGTCGTCCCGGCCTCCCGCACGGTGCTGCTCGTGCTCGACCCGGCGCTCACCACGGTCGGCGCGGTGGCCACCGCGGTCGGTCGGACCCGGCCGACGGCGGCCGACCGCACCGGGGGTGAGCTCGTCGAGCTGCCGGTGGTCTACGACGGCG
>JAOPWO010000117.1 GCA_025965635.1 Modestobacter sp.
CAGCAGGAGTGACGCCGTCCCCAGCAGGACCGCCCCGGCCACCGCCGAGGCCACCGGCCCTACCCGGTGGGGGAGGCCGCGCACACCGGTGACGAGGTCGTCGGCGACGTCGGGGGCCACGTTGGCCACGTGCGCCGCACCGCCGAGCGCGGCGCCCGCCGCAACCAGCCACCACGGGGCGGAGGGGCTGCCGGGTGCGGCGGCGACCACGCCGGCCGGCAGGAGGCCGAAGCCGGTCAGGTAGGGCAGCGCGGAGGCCGCGGTGCGCTTCAGTCCGGCGTTGTAGGCCCAGCCGCTGGCGACCAGTCCCAGGAGCAGCAGTCCGGGCAGCACGCCGAGCAGCAGCGACAGCGCGGCGGTGAGCGCCAGCGCCGCCAGGGCCGTCGTCCGCAGCAGGCGGGGGGTCACCACCCCCTGGACCACCGGCTTGTCGGCCCGGCCGACGCGGCGGTCGCGGTCGGCGTCGATCCAGTCGTTGCTCCAGCCGATCGCAGCCTGCCCGGTGAGGACGGCGAGGCCGACCAGGACCGTCCGTCCGGCGCCCACGCCGGCGGCGACGGCGAGCAGGACGGCGACCAGGGTCACCGCGAGCGTGGGCCCCAGGTGCGTCGCCCGGGCGAGCGCCAGGAGGGCCGCCGGAGCACCTGCCCGGCCACCCGGGCTCGGGCCACGCACACCGACCACCTCCTGTCAACCCCCGTCTCGACCTCAATCGAGCCGCTGACCTGCACGTTTGTCAGACTCCGACGAGCCGGAGGGCATTCTCCCGTGGTAACCTGGGGTGAGCGAAAGGGGTCACACACACATGGGTTTCACTGTTGGCGAGACCGTTGTCTACCCGCACCACGGCGCTGCACTGATCGAGGCGATCGAGCAGCGGACCATCAAGGGTGTCGAAAAGCGCTACCTCGTGCTCAAGGTCGCCCAGGGCGATCTGACGGTGCGCGTCCCGGCCGACAATGCAGAGATCGTCGGCGTCCGTGACGTCGTCGGTCAGGAGGGCCTGGACAAGGTCTTCGAGGTGCTGCGTGCCCCCCACACCGAGGAGCCGACCAACTGGTCGCGGCGCTACAAGGCCAACCTCGAGAAGCTGGCCTCCGGCGACGTGAACAAGGTGGCCGAGGTCGTTCGTGACCTCTGGCGCCGCGACAAGGACCGCGGCCTGTCCGCCGGTGAGAAGCGGATGCTCTCCAAGGCGCGGCAGATCCTGGTCAGCGAGCTGGCGCTCGCCGAGGGCACCAACGAGGACAAGGCCGAGATCCTCCTCGACGAGGTCCTCGCTTCCTGAGCACCCAGCTCCACCCCAGAGATCCCCGGGCCACTCCCGTGCACGCTGTCGGCATCGTCGCAGCGGCCGGGAGTGGTCTGCGTCTGGGGGCCGAGATGCCCAAGGCCCTGGTCCTGCTCGGTGGCCGCCCGCTGGTCTGCTGGGCGGTCGACGCCCTCCGCGCCGGTGGGGTCGACGAGGTCGTGGTCGCCGTCCCGGGGCCGCAGTGCGCCGCCTTCACCGCCGTCCTCCCCGCTGACGTGCACGTCGTCGTCGGCGGCGACACCCGCACCGCCTCCGTTCGGGCCGCGCTGGCAGCGGCCCGCGAGCACGCCGACGCCGTCCTGGTGCACGACGCCGCGCGCCCGCTGACCCCGCCCGCCGTCGTCGCCCGGGTGCTGGAGGCGCTCGCCGCCGGCGCGCACGCCGTCGTCCCGGTGCTGCCGGTCGTCGACACCACGGTGGTCGTGGACGGCGACGGCCAGGTGACCGCCGACGTGCCCCGCGCCCCGCTGCGCCGCGTGCAGACGCCGCAGGGCTTCGACCGGGCCACCCTCGTCGCCGCCTACGGCCGGGTGCCCGGCACCGCCACCGAGTTCACCGACGACGCCTCGGTGGTCCGGGCAGCCGGCATCGTGGTGCACACCGTGGCCGGTGATGAGCGGGCCGCGAAGATCACCGTCGCGCACGACCTCGCCCTCGCGGAGCTGCAACTGTGACCTCCTTCCTGCCCAGGGTCGGCATCGGCACCGACGTGCACCCGGTCGAGGCCGGCCGCGCCTGCTGGCTGGCCGGGCTGGAGTGGCCCGGGGTCGACGGCTGCGCCGGCCACTCCGACGGCGACGTCGCCGCGCACGCGCTCACCGACGCGGTGCTGTCGGCCGCCGGGCTGGGCGACATCGGGGGGCTGCTCGGCACCGACGACCCCCGCTGGGCCGGTGCCCGCGGAGCGGCCGTCCTGGAGCACGTGCGCGCGGTGCTGGCCGCGGCCGGCTGGGAGGTCGGCAACGCCGCCGTCCAGCTGATCGGCAACACCCCGAAGGTCGCGCCCCGCCGCGCGGAGGCGGAGGCCGTGCTGACCGCGGCGCTCGGTGCCCCGGTCAGCGTCACCGCCACCACGACCGACGGGCTGGGGCTGACCGGCCGCGGCGAGGGGCGGGCGGCGGTGGCCACCGCGCTGGTGGTCAGGAGCACTGGCGCGGCGCCCGTAGGATCCACGCAGTGAGCCTCCGCCTGTACGACACGGCCGCGCGTGCCGTGCGCGACTTCACGCCCCTGCGTGCAGGACGAGCCTCCGTGTACGTCTGCGGGTTGACCGTGCAGGGTCCTCCGCACATCGGGCACGTCCGCTCCGCGCTGGTGTTCGACGTGATGCGCCGGTGGCTGACCGCCGGTGGCCTCGAGGTCACCTACGTCCGCAACGTCACCGACATCGACGACAAGATCCTCGCCAAGGCGGCGGCGGCCGGGGTGCCGTGGTGGGCCTGGGCCTACGAGCACGAGCGGGCCGTCACCCGCGCGTACGACGTGCTGGGCATCCTGCCGCCCACCTACGAGCCGCGGGCCACCGGTCACGTGACCGACATGGTCACCCTGGTGGAGCGGCTGGTCGAGCGCGGGCACGCCTACGCCATCGGCGGCGACGTCTACTTCGACGTCCGTAGCTTCCCCGGGTACGGCACCCTCACCGGGCAGCGGCTCGACGACCTCCAGCCGGCCGCGGACACCGATTCCGACGACCGCAAGCGCGACCCCCGCGACTTCGCGCTCTGGAAGGCGCACAAGGACGGCGAGCCCGCCACCGCCGCCTGGCCGACGCCCTGGGGCCCGGGGCGCCCGGGCTGGCCCCTGGAGTGCTCGGCGATGGCCGGGCGCTACCTCGGCCCGGAGTTCGACATCCACGGCGGCGGCCTGGACCTGCGATTCCCGCACCACGAGAACGAGCAGGCGCAGTCGCGGGCGGCCGGCGACGGCTTCGCCCGGTACTGGCTGCACAACGGCTGGGTCACCCTGGGCGGCGAGAAGATGAGCAAGTCGCTGGGCAACACCGCCCTGGTCGACGAGGTCGTCGAGCAGGTGCGCCCGGTGGAGCTGCGCTACTACCTCGTGGCCCCGCACTACCGCTCGACGGTCGAGTTCACCGCGGGCGCGCTGGAGGAGGCGGGCGTGGCCTACCGGCGGCTGGAGTCCTTCGTCCGCAGGGCGGCTGAGCGGGTGGGGTCCGGATGTGCGGCCGGGGGGGCGGCAGCGGGGACGGCAGTGCTCGACCCGGCGTTCGTGGCGGCTCTGGACGACGACCTGAGGACCTCCGCCGCGGTCGCGGTCGTGCACGACACCGTCCGGGAGGGGAACTCGGCGCTGGCCGATGGGGACGACGCCCGGGTGGCCGACCTGCTCGGCTCCGTGCGTGCCATGCTCGGGGTGCTCGGGCTGGACCCGCTGGACCCGCAGTGGGCCTCCGGCGGCGACGACCAGCGGCTCACCTCGGTGACCGACGGCCTGGTGGCCCTCGCGCTGGAGCAGCGCGCGGCGGCCCGGGCCCGCAAGGACTACGCGTCAGCTGACGCGATCCGGAACCAGCTCGGCGCCCTGGGCGTGCAGGTCGAGGACACATCCCAGGGCACACGATGGGAGCTGACCTGATGGCCGGCAACAGCCAACGACGCGGCCGCTCGGCCGGCGCCGGGAAGAAGACCGCCACCGCCGGGACGGGGGGCAAGAACCGCCGCTCGCTGGCCGGTCGGGGCGCCACCCCCCCGGCCGCGGCACGTCCGCACCACCCGGCCTACAAGGCGGCCAAAGCGGCGGCGGCCCGCCAGGACAACCGGCAGCGGGTGCAGCGGCGCAACGCCGAGGCCCCCGAGCTGCTGCTCGGCCGGAACCCGGTGCTCGAGGCGCTACGCGCGAACATCCCGGCGACGGCGCTCTACGTGGTCACCGGCGACACGAGCCGCGGCGGCACCGACGAGCGGATCGCCGAGTCGGTGCAGATCGCCGCGGACCGCGGGCTGCCGCTGCTCGAGGTGGGCAAGGCCGAGTTCGACCGGATGAGCGACGGCGCGCTGCACCAGGGCATCGGGCTGATGGTGCCGCCCTACGACTACGCGCACCCTGACGACCTGCTCGACATCGCCCGCGACTCCGGCCGCCCGCCGCTGAGCGTGGCGCTGGACGGCGTCACCGACCCGCGCAACCTCGGCGCGGTCATCCGCTCGGCGGCGGCCTTCGACGCGCACGGCGTCGTGGTCCCCGAGCGCCGCGCGGTGGGCATGACCGGCTCGGCCTGGCGCACCAGCGCCGGTGCCGCGGCCCGGCTCCGGGTGGCCCGGGCGGTCAACCTCGGCCGCAGCCTGGCCTCCTACCAGGAGGCCGGCCTGCAGACCGTCGGCCTGGCCGCCGACGGGGAGATGGGCATCCACGAGTACGACGGCTTCGCCGACCCGATCGCCCTGGTGGTCGGTGCGGAGGGCGCCGGGTTGTCGCGGCTGGTCCGCGAGCGCTGCGACGTCGTGCTCTCCATCCCGATCACCAAGGACACCGAGTCGCTGAACGTCAGCGTCGCGGCCGGCATCGCGCTCTTCGTCGCCGCCTCCGCCCGACGCTGAGAGGCGCGGCGCGGGTCAGGTGAGCCGCAGGCCGGTTCCGGGGTGGAACAGGTGCTCCTCGCCGGCGCGCACGGTGAGGTCGACGGTCGAGCCCATCACCGGGGGGCGGCGGCCGTCGACCCGCACGACCATCGGACGGTGGTCGCCGTCGTGCACGGCCGTGCCGTGCAGGTAGGCGTCGGCGCCGAGCTCCTCGACCAGCCGGACCTCCATGCGCAGGCCGGTCGGCTCGCCCGCCAGCTCCAGCGACTCCGGCCGGATGCCCACGTCGACGGTGGCCGCGTCGCCCAGCTGGGCCAGCCGCTCGCGTGGGACGGGCAGCCGCAGCTCGCCGAGGGCGACGCCCTCGCCGGTCACCGGTGCGCGGAGGATGTTCATCGCCGGGGACCCGATGAAGCCCGCGACGAACACGTTCACCGGCGCGTCGTAGAGCTCCCGGGGCGTGGCCACCTGCTGCAGGAGGCCGTCCCGGAGCACCGCGACGCGGTGGCCCATCGTCATGGCCTCGGTCTGGTCGTGGGTGACGTAGAGCGTGGTGGTGTTCAGCTCCCGCTGCAGGTTCGCGATCTCGGCGCGGGTCTGCACGCGCAGCTTGGCGTCCAGGTTGGACAACGGCTCGTCCATCAGGAACACCCGCGGCGACCGGACGATCGCCCGGCCCATCGCAACCCGCTGCCGTTGCCCGCCGGACAGTGCCTTCGGCTTGCGGTCGAGGTAGGGCACCAGGTCCAGCATCTCGGCGGCGCGCTGCACCCGCTCCCGTACCTCCGCCTTCGGCGTGCCGGCGAGCTTGAGCGCGAAGCCCATGTTGTCGCCGACGGACATGTGCGGGTAGAGCGCGTAGTTCTGGAACACCATCGCGATGTCCCGGTCCTTGGGAGCCGCGTCGCTGACGTCCTCGTCGTCGATCCGGATCTCGCCCTCGTCGACGTCCTCGAGGCCGGCGAGCATGCGCAGCGCGGTCGACTTCCCCGAGCCCGACGGGCCGACGAGCACCAGGAACTCGCCGTGGGCGATCTCCAGGTCGAGCTGGTCGACCGCCGGGGTGTCGCTGCCGGGGTAGAAACGGGACGCGCCGACGTAGGCGACCGTGGACATGGCGCGGAGCGTAGCGGGCGGACGGCGTACCGCGGGTGGACCCCGGGCGTCCATGCGGTGACCGGCGGCCGACGATGCTGCAGGTGGGAGCGGCGCCCAGGTCAGGACAGCAGCTGGGCCACGGTGTAGATGACCAGGCCGGCCAGCCCACCCACGACGGTGCCGTTCACCCGGATCCACTGCAGGTCCCGGCCGACCTGCAGCTCGATCCGCCGGCTGGTCTCCTCGGTGTCCCAGCGGGCCACCGTGGTGCCCACCAGCTCGGCGACGTCGCCGGAGAAGCGCTCCACGGCGTACCCGGCCGCCCGGCGGGTCTGCCGCTGCACCAGCTCGCGGACCGTGGGGTCCTCTCGCAGCAGCCGGGCGCCGTGCCGGATCAGCTCGGCGATCCGCGTGCGCAGCTCGGAGTCCGGGTCGGCGGCCGCGGTGACCACGGAGTTCTTCACGGTGCTCCACAGCGACCCCGACCAGGCCCGGACCGCGGGGTGGTCGAGCAACTCGTCCTTGAGCTTCTCCACCCGGGCCGCCGTCGCCGGGTCGGTGCGCAGCGCGTGGACGTAGGCCCGGAGCCGGACGTCGTAGGAGCGCCGCAGCTCGTGCCGGGGGTCCACGCCGACCTCGGCGAGGAAGCCCTGCAGGCCGCTGAACACCCGGTCGAAGACCCGGTCGTCGACCCAGTCGGGCACCCACGACGGCGAGGCGTCGCCCAGCTGGGCGCGGAAGACCAGCCGGTTGTCCTCCAGGAAGGTGGCGAGCCCCTGCAGCGCAGCCGACAGCACCTCCTGGTGCCGGTCGCCGTCCACGACCAGCTCCAGGGTGCGGGCGACGGCCGGGGCGGCCGGGGTCTCCCGCAGTTTCCGGTCGACCAGTGCGGCGACCGCGGGCTGCAGGTCGTCGTCCCGGAGCAGGTCGGTCAGCGCGCCCAGGGCGGCGCCGGCGTCGTCGGCCAGCCGCTCGGCCCGGCCGGGGGCGGCGAGGAACTCACCGAGCCGCCCGGGCACGTCGACGCCGGCCAGCCGCTCGTCGACCACCGCACGGGTGAGGAAGTTGTCCTGCACGAAGGTGCCCAGGCTGGTGCCGATCTGGTCCTTCTTGCGCGGGATGATCGCGGTGTGCGGGATCGGCAGCCCCAGCGGGTGCCGGAAGAGCGCGGTGACGGCGAACCAGTCGGCCAGCGCACCCACCATGGAGGCCTCGGCGGTGGCCCGGACGTACCCCACCCAGGCCCCGGACTCCTCGCCGATGAGCACGCAGGCGAGGAACACCGCTGCGGCGGCGAGGAACAGGGCGGTCGCCAGGCGCTTCATCTTCGCCAGGTCGCGGGCCCGCGCCGGGTCGTCGAGGGAGGCGGCCAGCGGAAGGGTCGACTGCGGGCCTGGCACGGGTCGAGCGTAGGCGGACCCGTGCGGCGACCGGCCCCGCCCCCGGGGGCACGGGGAGCGGGGCCGGTCGTCGTACCGGGTCGGGACCTCAGTCCGCGGTGGTCACTCGGAGGCGGTGAGGGTCGCCTCGACGGTCGTCTCGCTCGAGCCGCGGCGGACGGTCAGCGTCACCTGGTCGCCGGGCCGGGAGCTGCGCACCGCGGCGGTGAGCTCGGTCGAGGAGGTCACCGCCCGGTCACCGACGGCGGTCACCACGTCGCCGACCTGGAGTCCGGCGTCCGCGGCCGGGCTGCCGGCCTGGACCAGGACGACCTCCGCGCCGGTGCCGACGGCGGAGCCGTCGGACGCCGCCGTCCGGGCACTGACGCCCAGCAGCGCGTGGTCGGCCGAGCCGGTGTCGATGATCTGCTGGGCGATCCGGGTGGCCGTGTTCGACGGGATGGCGAAGCCGACGCCGATGTTGCCGCTCTGGCCCTGCTGGCCGGGCACCTCGGTGGCCACGGTGGCGATGGCGGTGTTGATGCCGATCACCTCGCCGGCGGCGTCCACCAGCGCGCCACCGGAGTTGCCCGGGTTGATCGCGGCGTCGGTCTGCAGCGCGTCGATGACCGTCTGCTCCTGGTCCGAGCCGGTGGCGACCGCCCGGTCGGTGGCGCTGACGATCCCGTCGGTCACCGTGTTCGACAGCCCCAGCGGTGCGCCGATCGCTACCGCCAGATCGCCGACCTGGACGTCGTCGGAGTCGGCGAACGTCGCCGGGGTCAGGCCGCCGGCGTCGGCCAGCTTCACCACCGCCAGGTCCGAGGTCGGGTCGGTGCCCACCACGGTGGCGTCGTAGAGCGTGCCGTCGGCGGTGCGCACCTGGACGGCGGCACCGGCCGGGCCGCTGTCCAGCGAGACCACGTGGTTGTTGGTGAGCAGGTAGCCGTCGGCGGAGAGGACGACGCCCGAGCCCGAGCCCTGGCCCGACCCGGAGCTGACGTACACGGTGGCCACGCTGGGGGCGGCCTTCGCGGCGGCCGCGGTGGCCGAGGTCGCCGACTGCGGGTTCTTGATCACGACGTCCTGCGCGCTGACCGAGCTGGTGCGCCCGGTGGTGTCGTCCCCGACCAGGGTGGCCACGCCAGCACCGGCGCCGCCGCCGATCAGCGCACCGGCGACCAGTCCGGCCACGCCGATCCGCCAGCGAGCGGGCCGGCGGGCCGG
>JAOPWO010000147.1 GCA_025965635.1 Modestobacter sp.
GACCATCCGGAGCTCGCCGCGGGCGAGCATCGGCTTGATCATGTTGCCGGCGTCCATCGCGGAGTCACCGCTGGCCCCGGCGCCGACGATGGTGTGCAGCTCGTCGATGAAGGTGACGACCTGCCCCTCGGCCTCGGTGATCTCCTGGAGCACGGCCTTCAGCCGCTCCTCGAACTCCCCCCGGTACTTCGCCCCGGCGACCATCGAACTCAGGTCCAGGGCCATCAGGCGCTTGCCCTTCAAACTCTCCGGGACGTCGCCGGCCACGATGCGCTGGGCCAGGCCCTCGACGATCGCGGTCTTGCCGACACCGGGCTCGCCGATCAGCACCGGGTTGTTCTTGGTCCGCCGGGACAGCACCTGCACGACCCGGCGGATCTCGGTGTCCCGGCCGATGACCGGGTCGATCTTGCCCTCCCGGGCGCGCGCGGTGAGGTCGACGGCGTACTTCTCCAGCGCCTGGAAGGTGTTCTCCGGATCGGGGCTGGTCACCTTCCGGTTGCCGCGGACGGTGCGGAATGCCGCGAGCAGGGCGTCCCGCCCGGCGCCGGCGGCGTTGAGCACGGAGGCGGCCTCGCCCTCGGTCGTCGCCAGCCCGACCAGCAGGTGCTCGGTGGAGACGAACTCGTCGCCCAGCGCGGAGGCCTGCTCGCCGGCCGCGTTGATCACCCGCAGCAGCTCGCGGGAGGGCGACGGGGCGGGCACGGTGGCCCCGCTGACCCGCGGCATCCGGTTGACCGCCGCATCGGCCTTGGCCCGGACGTCGGCCGGGTCGGCGCCGGTGGCCTGAAGCAGCGGACCGGCGATGCCGTCGTTCTGCTCGAGCAGCGCGACGAGGAGGTGCAGCGGCTCGAGGGCGGCCTGACCACGGTCGACCGCCAGCCGCTGGGCGGCGGCGAACGCCTCTTGCGAACGGGTGGTGAGCTTGTCTGCCATGGTCTGGGGCGGGTCCTCTCCTGGGCACGGTCCGGTCAGGTGATCCAACGATCGGAGAGTTGAGTCTGTTCCACTCAACTCCGTGGGGGCGCACCGGGATGACGGACGTCGGGACCGCCCCCGCCGGGTGGCGCCTTAGGCTGGCGCCATGACGGACACCCCGTCGCCGAGCGTGGCTCTCGACGACCAGCTGTGCTTCGCGCTCTATGCGGCCTCCCGCGCGATCACTGCGCGCTACCGGCCCATGCTCGACGAGCTCGGGCTGACCTATCCCCAGTACCTGGTGCTCATGCTGCTCTGGGAGGACGACGGCCAGACGGTCGGCCAGCTGGGTGCCCGGCTGGCACTCGACTCCGGCACACTCTCGCCCCTGCTCAAGCGGCTCACCGCGGCGGGCCTGGTGACCCGGCACCGCCGCGCCGACGACGAGCGCTCGGTGTCGATCCGGCTGACCGACGCGGGCAGGGCGCTGGAGGGCCCGGCCTGCTCGGTGTCGGCCCAGATGATCGACGCGCTGGCCATGGGCACCGAGGAGTTCGCGTCGCTGCGGAACCTGCTGCACGTCATCACCGAGCGGGTCAGCGCACCACAGGCGGACGCCACCTCCGTCTGAACCGGCACCGCCGGGCTCCGGCTGGCGGCAGCCGCCCGGCCGGGAGATGGTCGGGGACGACACGTCCCGCCGGCCGGCTCGCGGTCGGCGGCACCCACCGAGGAGGTCCGATGCCCACCCGCACCGCCCGCACCGCCTGGAACGGCTCGTTGCAGGACGGGTCCGGCCAGGTCGAGCTGTCCAGCTCGAAGGTCGGCACCTACGAGGTGTCCTTCCCCAGGCGCACCGCCGACGAGGCCGGTGGCACCTCCAGCCCCGAGGAGCTCATCGCCGCGGCGCACTCGTCCTGCTTCGCGATGGCCCTGTCCAACGAGGTCGGCAAGGCCGGGGGCACCACGCAGTCCCTCGAGGTGACCGCCGACGTGACGCTCGGCCAGGTGGACGGCGCGCCGACCATCACGACGATCAAGCTCACCGTCCGTGGCGAGGTCGACGGCCTGGACGCCGCCGGCTTCACGGCCGCGGCGCAGGCAGCCAAGGCCGGGTGCCCGGTCAGCCGGGCGCTCGCCGGCGTGGGCGACATCTCGGTCGACGCCAGCCTGGAGCAGTAGCCGGGGACCGGCTCGACCACGACGACCCGCCGGACACGACGACGGGCCCACCCCAGGACGGGCCCGTCGTCCCGGCTCAGGGTGCTCGGCGCGCGCTCCGGACCGGGGCGGCCAGCCGGGCGTCGACGTCCGCGGTCGCGTCCGCGGTCCCGCCCGGCGCGCGGACGGCGTCGACCGGGGCCTGCATCCGCTGGTCGCCGGACTGGGTGCGCAGCGCAACCTCACGGATGAAGACGATCGCGACGATCGTGACGATCGACAGCAGGGCGGAGATCAGGAAGATCCGGCCGGTCGCGTCGCCGTAGGAGACCGCGATCAGCTCGCGCAGGGCGGGCGGGGCGTCGGCCAGGTCGGCCAGGCCCACGTCGCCACCGCCGGAGGTCACGGCGGGCGCCCCGGGCACGTCGGCGAGGCCTTCCTGGATGAGCAGCCCGACCCGGCTGCTGAGCACCGCACCCAGCACCGAGACGCCGATCGTGCCGCCCAGGCTGCGGAAGAAGGCCACCGCCGAGCTGGCCGCACCGAGGTCCCGGGCGGCCACGGTGTTCTGCACCGCGAGCACCAGGTTCTGCATGGTCATGCCGATGCCGAGGCCCAGCACGGCGAGGAACACGCCCAGCACGACCATGTCGGTCTCGTGGTCGATCGTGGCGAGCAGCGCGAAGCCGCCGGCGACGAGCACCGAACCGGCCACCAGGTAGGCCTTCCACCGGCCGTAGCGGGAGATCAGGATGCCCGACGCCGTCGAGGACACCAGCAGGCCGGCCACCATCGGGATGGTCAGCAGCCCGGCGGCGGTCGGTGAGTAGCCGCGGGAGATCTGCAGGTACTGGCCGAGGAAGACCGTCGAGCCGAACATGGCCACACCGATCGCCACGCTGGCGATGATGGACAGCGTCGTCGTGCGGTCGCGGAACAGCCGGAGCGGGACGATCGGCTCGTCCACCCGCAGCTCGGTCACGACGAAGGCGATGACGGCGAGCACGCCACCGCCGACGAACAGCGCGCTCTCGGTGGAGATCCAGTCGAAGCTGCTGCCGGCCAGGGTCACCCAGATCAGCAGGGCCGAGACGCCGGCGGTGAGGAACGTCGCGCCGAGGTAGTCGATGGAGACGTCGCGCTTGACCACCGGCAGGTGCAGCGTGCGCTGCAGCAGGACCAGGGCGATGAGGCCGAAGGGGATGCCGACGTAGAAGCACCAGCGCCAGCCGAGCCAGCTGGTGTCGACCAGCAGGCCGCCGATGAGCGGGCCCCCGACGGTGGCCACCGCCATCACCGCGCCGACCAGGCCGGAGTACCGGCCGCGCTCCCGCGGGCTGATCATCGCGGCCATGGCGATCTGCACCAACGCGGTGATCCCGCCCAGCCCCAGCCCCTGCAGCACCCGCCAGCCGATGAGCGTGGGCACCGACTGGGACAGCCCGGCCAGCATCGAGCCGACCACGAACACCACGATCGACACCTGGATCAGCAGCTTCTTGCTGAACAGGTCGGCCAGCTTGCCCCAGATCGGGGTGCTCGCCGTGGAGGCCAGCAGGGTGGCGGTGACCACCCAGGTGTACTGACTCTGCGAGCCGCGCAGCTCGGTGATGATCGTCGGCAGGGCGTTGGACACGACCGTCGAGGACAGCATCGCGACGAACATCGCCAGCAACATCCCGGACAGCGCGGACAGGATCTGCTGGTGGGTCATCCCACCCTGCTGCTCGGCCGGCGCGAGGGAGGGCGGGCCGGCCACGGGCCGGACGGGGGTGGTGCTGCTCATCTGCGGGTCTCCTGCGAGAAGTGGTCCGGGCGCTGCGGGGGAGCGGCGGCGCGGCCGCGGGACAGGCTCAGCCGGGGACCGGGGCGGTCGGTCGGGGAACGGGCCGGCGTGCACGCTCGAGGCCCGCCGTCAGCCGTTCCAGCTGGGCGGTCAGCGCGCGGGCCTCCTCGTCGGTCCAGTCGCGCAGCGCCTCGGCCGTCCACGCGCCCCGGACCGCACGGGTCCGGGCCAGTGCCACGGCACCTGCCGCGCTGAGGCTGATCAGGCTGGCCCGGCCGTCCAGCGGGTCGGGACGGCGGTGCACGTACCCCGCCCGCTCCAGCGCCGTCACCTGGCGGCTGGCCACCGAGACGTCCACACCGAGCCGTCCCGCCAGGGCGCTGCACCGCTGCGGTCCGCCCTGCTCGAGCGGGACGAGGACCACCCAGCCGGAGGAGGGCAGGTCGCCGAGGAGGTCGGCGGCGACCCGGGAGCCGAGCTGCCGCCCGGCCCGCACCAGCCGGCCGACGCCGGCGGTCAGCTGCTCGGAGGTCGTCGGGGTGATCGGCACGGGGTCCAGTGTGCACCGGTTGGTTGCTGTCTACAACTGTCGGCGCGGAGATGTCACCCACAACACGACGGGCACCGGAGCGAGGTCGCTCCGGTGCCCGTCGTGGGGGTGCGCGCGGTGGCGTGCGCGGCGCTGCGTGCGGTCAGTCCTGGGCCCATGCCTCCAGGACCAGCTCGGCCGGGTGCCATGCCGTCCGCTGGGTGCCGTGGAAGATCTGCTGCCGGCAGGAGACCCCGGTCGCGGCGATGACCGCGTCCGGCGAGGCGGCGCGGACCGCCGGGAACAGCCGGTCCTCCCCCACCTGCAGCGAGATGTCGTAGTGCTCGGACTCGAAGCCGAACGACCCGGCCATGCCGCAGCACCCGGCGTCGAGCTCCTGCACGGTGACCCCGGGGATGCGCTGGAGCAGGGCGACGGTGGCCGCCGTCCCGGCCTCGGCCTTCTGGTGGCAGTGGCCGTGGAAGACCACCGTGCGGCCGGCCAGCCAGCTGTCCTCGCGCAGCCGCAGCCGCCCGGCGTCGATCGCCGCGACCAGCAGCTCCTCCGGCAGCTGGACCCGGCCCGCGACGTCACGCACGTTCGGGTCGTCGGGCAGCAGCTCGACGTGCTCCGCCTTCAGCGTGAGGATGCACGAGGGCTCACATCCGACGATCGGGGAACCGGGCTCGCTGCCCGAGCAGAGGTTCGCCGCCAGCTTCTGCGCCTTGCCCCGGGCGTCGTCCAGCATGCCCTTGGAGATGCTCGCGCGGCCGCAGCACCCCTTGCTCTCCAGCCGCACCGGGTGACCGGCCGCCTCCAGCAGCCGCACCACGGCCTGGCCGATCCCCGGCTCGGTGTAGCTGGTGAAGGAGTCGGCCAGCATGGTGACCTGCTGCTGGGTCGCGCCGGCCGGCGCCTGGTGACCCTTGAACCACCGGATCAGCGTGGTGCGGTGGAACACCGGCAGGTCCCGCTGCCGGGCGATGCCGAGCACCGAGTCCATCACCGCGCGCAGCGGCTTGAGCTTCAGCGGCAGGTTCGACAGCGGTGCCGTCGCGGAACCGAGCTTGTTCAGCGTGCGGATCGAGCCGAACGCCCGGGACCGCAGCGGCACGCCGTGCACGTCGTGCTTGGCCGCCAGCGCCTCGCTCTTCAGAGCCGAGACGTCCACACCCAGCGGGCACTCGCTCTTGCAGGCCTTGCACATCAGGCACATGTCGAGCACCTCGTGCAGCCGCTCGTCGGCCAGCGCCGTGTGCGGGTCGCCCTCGCTCAGCGCCTTGACCAGGGCGCCGGCCCGGCCACGGGTGGAGTGCTCCTCCATCCGGGTGGCGATGTAGGAGGGGCACATCGCCCCGGTCGTGGACTTGCGGCACAGGCCGATGTTCATGCACCGGTCGGCCGCACCGAACATCCCGCCGACGACGTCGAACTGCAGCCGGGTGCGCAGCGGGCCGGGCACCGGCGGGTTCGCGTCCCGCAGGTGCTCGGTCATCAGCGGCGAGTCGACGATCTTGCCAGGGTTCAGCCGGCCCTCGGGGTCGAAGACCCCCTTGACCTCGCGCATCGCCTCGTACAGCTCGTCGCCGAACAGCTCCCGGTTGAACTCGCTGCGGGCGAGTCCGTCGCCGTGCTCGCTGGAGTTCACCCCGCCGTACTCGCGCACCAGGTCCTTGACCTCGACCGCGACCGAGCGCATCACCTCGACCTGGCCCGGCTGGGACAGGTCGACGAAGGGACGGATGTGCAGGCAGCCCACCGAGCAGTGCCCGTAGAAGCCGGCCTCGAGGCCGTGCCGGTCCAGCACGTCGCGGAACCGGGCGGTGTACTCGGCCAGGTGCTTCGGGTCGACCGCGGTGTCCTCGACGAAGGCCAGCGGACGGCGGGCCCCGACCGAGTTGGCCATCAGCAGCCCCAGCGCGGACTTGCGCACCTTCAGCAGCGCCCCCTGCTGCGCAGGGGTGACCGCGCGGAGGGTGTGGTAGCCGTGCCCGTTGCGCTCCCAGAGCTCGACCAGCCGGTCCATGGACGAGACCAGCTCGGTCTCGTCGTCACCGGTGAAGGAGACGAACAGCAGCGCCTCCGGGTCGCCCTGCAGGATCTTGCCGAGCCCGGCGTACTCGATCTTCTGCCGGGACAGGTCGAGGATCGTCCGGTCCAGCAGCTCCACCTGGGCCGGGTCGCAGGACAGCGCATCCTCGGTGGCGTTGATCGCGTTCTGCACGGTGGTGAAGTGCCCGACGGCGAAGACCTGCTTCGCGGGCTTCGGTACCAGGCCGACCCGGGCCGAGGTGACGACGGCCAGCGTCCCCTCCGAGCCGACGAGGAACTTCGCCAGGTCGAACGGGGCGCCGTCGGCCAGCCGGTCGAGCCGGTAGCCACCGGCCCGCCGCCAGAAGGACGGGAAGCCGGTGGCGATCGCCCCCGGGTGCTCGGCCACGATCCGCGGCAGCTCCCGGTAGATCGCCGCCTCGAGCGTCGTCCCCTGCGCGCGGCGGGCGCGCTCGGGCTCGTCGACCACGCCGAAGGTGGCGGTGGAGCCGTCGGCCAGGACGACGTCCACCTCCTGCACGTGGTCGATCGTCATACCGAACCGGACCGACCCGCTGCCGGCGGAGTTGTTGCCGATCATCCCGCCGATGGTGGCGCGGGTGCTGGTCGAGGTGTCCGGGCCGAACATCAGCCCGTGGGCGGCCGACGCCCGGTTCAGGTCGTCCTGCACCACCCCGGGCTCGACCACGGCCGTGCGGGCCTCGGGGTCCAGCTCGCGGATGGCGAACATGTGGCGCGAGAGGTCGAGCACCAGCCCCGGGCCGACGGTCTGGCCGGCCAGGCTGGTGCCCGCTCCACGGGCGAGCACCGGGATGCCGGCCTCCGCCGCCAGCCGCACGGCGGCCGCGACGTCGGCCGCGTGCCGCGGGTAGACCACCCCGGCCGGGGTGATCGTGTACATGCTGGCGTCCCGGCTGAACAGGTGCCGGGTGTGGTCGTCGAAGGCGACCTCCCCGTCCAGCTCCGCACGGAGCCGCTGCTCCAGGACCGCCGTTCCTGCCGGAGCGGTGCGTTCGGGAGCCGCCGTCATGGCTGCTGCAGGCGGTCGAGGGCGGCCTGGAGACCGTTCGGGTCGATCGGCACGCCGCTGCGCACCAGGCCCATCTGCACACCGGCGAGGGTGCCGGCCAGGGTCAGGTCGTTGAAGTGCCCGAGGTGGCCGATCCGGAAGACCTTGTCGGCCAGCTTGCCCAGGCCCGCACCGAGGGACATGTCGTACTCGCGCAGGATGACCTCGCGCACCGCGTCGGCGCCGCCGTCGGGCATGTGGATGGCGGTCAGCGAGCCCGAGTACTCGCGCTCGTCGAGGGCCAGCACCTCCATGCCCCAGCCGCGGACAGCGGCGCGGGTGGCCTCGGCGTGCCGGGTGTGCCGGGCGTAGACGTTGTCCAGGCCCTCCTCGTCGAGCATCTCCAGGGCCACCTTCAGCCCGTAGAGCAGGTTGGTGCCGGGCGTGTAGGGCCAGAAGCCGCGCTCGTTGGCGGCGAGGATCGGCTGCCAGTCCCAGAAGGACCGCGGCAGGCCGGCGGTCTTCGACGCCTGCAGCGCCTTCTCGCTCACCGCGTTGAAGCTCAGGCCCGGCGGCAGCATGAGGCCCTTCTGCGAGCCGGCGACCGTGACGTCGACGCCCCACGCGTCGTGCTCGTACTTGATGCTGCCCAGCGAGGAGATGGTGTCGACCAGCAGCAGGGCGGGGTGGCCGGCGGCGTCGATCGCCTTCCGGACGTCCGGCACCCGGCTGGCCACGCCGGTCGAGGTCTCGTTGTGGACCACCATCACGGCCTTGATCTCGTGCGCGGTGTCCGCGGCCAGCCGCTCCTGGGCGGCCGCCGGGTCGGCGCCGTGCCGCCAGTCGCCGGGCACGAACTCCACCTGCAGACCGAGGCGGGTGGCCATGTCCTGCCACAGCGTGGCGAAGTGACCGGTCTCGAACGCGAGCACCCGGTCGCCGGCGGACAGCGTGTTGGTCAGCGCAGCCTCCCACGCCCCCGTGCCGGACGCCGGGTAGATCACCACGGGCTGGGTGGTGCCGAAGACCGGCTTTACCGCCTCCAGCACCTCCATGCCCAGCGCGGCGAAGTCCGGTCCGCGGTGGTCGATCGTCGGCGCCGCGATCGCCCGCAGCACCCGGTCGGGCACGTTCGTCGGCCCCGGGATCTGCAGGAAGTGGCGACCACCGGTGCTGCTGGTCGAACCCGACATGGCATCCCTCTCGTCAGCTCGGGCGAGCCGCCCGAAGTCCACTCTGCGGAAGGCTACTACCGGCAGGCGGCATATCCGCCAGGACCCTGTGAGTCTTGACACAGGGCGTTCGCCCGGTTCTAATGCCCGCTAGCGAAAACAAGGTTCCGCATCGCGGAAACCTAGGCCAAGCGGGTCTTCCCGCCTCGACCACTCTGGGGACGCCGGTGTCCGTACAGCTCGTCTCGATCTTGATTCTTCTGGCGGTCTTCCTGATCGCCACGGTGCTGCCCGTCCACATGGGGGCGCTCGCCCTCGTCGCGGTCTTCGTGGCCGCGTACTTCGTCTACGGCGCCGAGGAGTACGCCGACACCGTCTTCGGGTTCTTCCCGGGGTCGTTGTTCGTCGTCCTCGTCGGGGTGACGTACCTGTTCGCCATCGCCAAGAACAACGGCACGGTCGACTGGCTGGTGCACGCGGCGGTCAAGGCCTCCGGCGGCAAGCTGGTCGCCATCCCGTGGGCCATGTTCGCCGTCACCGGCGCGCTCACCGCCATCGGGGGCGTCGTGCCCGCCGTCGTGGCGATCATCGCCCCGGTCGGCATGTCCTTCGCCCGCCGGTACCAGATCAACCCGGTCCTGATGGGCCTGTTCATCATCAACGGCGCCACCGCCGGCGGGTTCTCCCCGCTGTCGATCTTCGGCGTCATCACCAACACCGTGGTCGCGGACAACAACCTGCCGGGCAGCCCGCTGTTCCTGTGGGGCGCCTCCATCGTGATCAACATCCTGCTGTCCATCGTGGTGTTCTTCCTCTTCGGTGGCCGCAAGCTGCTCGGTGGCGAACGCGTCGACATGACCGACGACCGGGACGACGACTTCGTCGCCGCCACCGTCGCCGGCGACGCCACCGAGGACACCGGGGAGGACATCCCCGGCGGGTCCCGGGCCCGGAGCACCGCGGTCGGCAGCACGGGCACCGGTGGCGCGGCCCTCTCCGGCGGACGGGTCACCGAGCCCGGGCGCGGCCAGCCCGGTCACCACCACTCCGCCGCCGACGACCGTGCCGACCAGCAGGCGCTGCAGACCACCGCGCTGGCCACCGAGGACGTGCCGGACCCGGTCACCACGCTCGACCGGGACCGTTCGCTGACGCTGATCGGGCTCGTCATCCTGGTCGTCGGGTCGCTGCTCCCCCTGGACCTCGACATCGGCCTGATGGCCATCACCGTCGGCGTCGTCCTCTCGGTGGTCGCGCCCCGTGGCGCCAAGGGCGCCGTCGGTCAGATCGCCTGGCCGACCGTGCTGCTGATCTGCGGCATCGTCACCTACGTCGGGTTCATGCAGGACCAGGACACCCCCGGCTGGCTGGGTGACAACGTGGCCGCGCTGGGCGTGCCGCTGATCGCCGCGTTGCTGATCTGCTACATCGGCGGCGTCGTCTCCGCCTTCGCCTCGACCACCGGCATCCTCGGCGCGCTGATCCCGCTCGCCGTGCCGTTCCTCCAGGGTGACAACGCGGTCGGCGCGATCGGCCTGATCACCGCACTGGCGCTGTCGTCGTCGATCGTCGACTCCAGCCCGTTCTCCACGAGCGGTGCCCTGGTGGTGGCCAACGCCACCGAGGCGGAGCGGGACAAGGTGTTCCGGCACCTGACCATCTGGGGCTTCTCGATGGTCGCGATCATCCCGCCGGTCACCTGGCTGATCCTGATCGTCCCCGGGTGGCTGTGACCCGGGCAGACCAGTGAGCGACTGACCGATCGACCGCGCCCCGGACGGCACCCGCCGCGGGGGCGCGGTCGCGCGCGGCCCAGGATGGGCCGCAGACCCCGTCGATGCGCGACAGAGATGCGGAGCCGCATGTGAACGCACCCCAGCCCGAGCAGCCCGAGTCGCGGCCACCCCTGGCCGGCATCACCGTGCTGGAGGTGGGCGTCTTCATGGCCGCGCCCTACGCCGCCATGCAGCTGGCCGACCTCGGCGCCGAGGTGGTCAAGGTGGAGGACCCGCGGTCCGGTGACCCGGTGCGGGCCAGCGGCCCGTTCCTCGACGGCGAGAGCTCCCCCTACCTGCGGCTCAATCGCAACAAGGAGTCCGTCGCCCTGGACCTGAAGTCGGCCGCCGGCAAGCGGGCGTTCCTCGCCCTCGTCGAGCAGGCCGACGTCGTGGTGGAGAACCTCCGGCCCGGGGCGATGGCCCGGCTGGGACTGGACGCGGCGGGCATCTGGGCGGTGAACCCGCGGGTGGTCTACGCCTCGGGGTCGGGCTGGGGCCAGGACGGCCCGCTGGCCCCGCTGCCGGGACTGGACATCATGGCGCAGGCGCGCAGCGGGATCATGAGCATCACCGGCACACCCGGCGGCGAGCCGGTCAAGGTCGGGGTTCCGGTCTGCGACCTGGTCTGCGGCCTCTACCTGTCCCTGGCGGTGACCGCCGCGCTGCGCGAGCGGGACCGGACCGGCGTCGGCCAGTCGATCGACGTCTCCCTCTTCGAGGCCGGGGTCAGCCTGGCCGTGTGGGAGGCCGGCAAGTACTTCGCCACCGGCGAGGTGGGCGGACCGCTGGGTTCGGCGCACCAGAGCCAGGCGCCCTACCAGGCGTTCCAGACCGCCGACGGCTGGGTGACCATCGGGGCGAACACCCCCAACACCTGGGCCGGGCTCTGCCGGACGCTGGACATGGCCGTCGAGCTCGCCGACGACGGCTACGCCGACGCCTCGCG
>JAOPWO010000128.1 GCA_025965635.1 Modestobacter sp.
GGACGTTCGGCTCCCGGCAGGAGGAGGCCCAGCGGCTCGGCCGGGTGCTGCGCCCCAAGGCCGACGGCCGGCAGGCGCACTTCTACACCGTGGTCTCCCGGGACACCCTGGACAGCGAGTACGCCGCTCACCGGCAGCGCTTCCTGGCCGAGCAGGGCTACGCGTACACGATCGTGGACGCCGCCGACCTGGCCGGCCCGGGCGAGGTCAACGGCCCGGACTGGGTGGACGAGCCCGCCGACTGACCTGGGTCCCGGCGCCTCCGGCAGGCCGGCGCCGGGCCCGCCGATCGGGTCACTCCCTCGCGGTCAGCGTCCGCAGCAGGTCGAACGAGAGCACGCCCAGACCGGTCACGTCGTCGTATCCGGGACCGACGGTCAAGGAGGTGTCCTGGTTGCCGGTGACCAGGAACGTGCCGTTGGCCAGAGCGGGCACCGTGGCGGCGACCGCGAACACCCCGTCGATGGGCAGCACGTCCCGGAAGGCCGACGGCTCGACCCGGTACAGCCCGTAGAGGGCGGGGCCGAGGAAGCCCAGGGTCCGGCCGGTCACTTGCTGGACCAGGGCGATCTCCCCGGCCACCAGCGGGCAGGCCAGCGACGTCCCGCCGTAGACGGTCTCCGTGTACGGCCCGGTGGCCAACGTGGTGTTGTCGACGATGGGCCGGATGCCGACCCGCAGGCCGGTCCGCGGGTCGGCGTCCGCGGCGATGTCGGGCACCACCCGCGCGCCCCGGGCGAGCTCGGCGGGGACGATCCCCGCCTGGTAGCCCGGTTGCGCGAACACTGCGCTGCGCCCGCCGCCGGCGCCGCTGGAGAACGGCCCGGGCGGCGCGGCCGCGTAGCCGAGCTTCCCCGAGCCGGTGTCCTGGACGACCTGGTCGTAGTGGCTGCCCCAGCCGGTCTCGACGGCCACCCTGCCGTCCACGCCGATCTCGGTCGTGGTGCCCCCGACCGCCGTGACCCACGGGGAGCTCGCCGGGTAGTCGGCCGACGGCGCGCCCAGGATGCCACTCTCGTCGCCGCTGTCACCGCTGCCGAAGTAGATCCCGATCCCCTCCGCGGCGGCCTGCAGGTGCAGGTTCTCGTGGATCTGGATCTGGCCCGCCGCGATGGCTTCGCCGATGTCGCCGTAGCTGTTGCTGACGATGGTCGCCAACCGGCCGTCCAGGATCGTGGACATCGCGACGTCGAGGCCGCCGGAGCAGTTGAAGCCGCCCACGTAGAGGATGCCGGCGGCCGGGGCCATGCCGTGCACCGCCTCGACGTCGATGTTCTGCTCGGCCTGCCATCCACTGGGGAACAGGCAGGACTGCTGGTCGTAGAAGGTGTCCGGCACCACCTCGTGGTAGCCGGCCGGGCGCAGCGCCGGCTCGCCGTGGTCCGCCGAGTAGGTGTTGACGTCGGCCAGGATCGTGGGCGAGGCGTAGGCATCGATGATCGCCACGGTCTGGCCGCCCCCGGTCGGGGCGGATGTGAGCGTGCGTGCGCCTGCAGGTCGCGCGGGGACGCCGTAGGCCGACCGGAACTGTGCAGGCAGGTAGCCGCAGTTGGCGGTGTGGAACTCGGTCCGGCCGTAGGCGGGGGGCAGGGTCGCGGTGCGCTCTCCCCAGTAGTTCGAGCAGGGCAGGTCCAGCCGGGCCGGTCCGACGTCGGCCGGGGTCGAGGTCGGCGCGGGGACCCCCTGGGCCCCGGAGTTGCCCGGCCGGGTCAGCTGCCGGCCCTGGTCGAGCACCACGGCGGACACCGCCGTGCCCAGCGACGCCGGGACGCTGGGGGCGGCAGCCGGCGCGGCCAGGACGTGACCGGCGTAGGTGTATTCGTGCAGAACGGTCCCGAACGCGGCGGCCAGCCGTGCGGCGGTTCCCCGGAAGACCACGAACAGCCGACTGTCCGGGGTGCCGGTGATGATCAGCCCGGCGCTCCGGAGGAAGTCCACGAGCCGGCCGTAGGTGGCCGCGCTCGGCGAGAACCGGTCGATCCACTGCGCCGGGGAGACGAACTCCCCGTAGTCGGGGCTCGCGGGGCCACTCACGGCGGTGGCCAGCTCCAGGGCGCCGGCGGGGTCCTGCAGGGTCAGCCCGATCTCCCCCTCGATGGTCGCCTCGGCGGGCGCGGCCCCCACGTCGGCGGCCGGGGTCGCCCAGCCGGGCACCGAGCCCGGGAAGCTGACGCTGTCGGCGGCGGCGGCGGCAACGCCGGCCCCGGAGCAGCCGACCGCGACCGCGACGAACGCCGTCACCGCCGCTGCGACCCAGGACCGGCGGCCATGACGGTGCAGGGGGATCGAGGGCACGAGAACTCCTCCGCGGCAGGCATGACGCCGGTTGACCCGTGCGGGACAGGCTAGGCACGGCCGGGCCGATGCAGAGACCAACCAGATCAAGATCTTGGGGTTGGATCGGACGCGCCGTCCGGCGATGCACGACCGTGACCGACCACGACCGCCGGGTGAGCGCCGGCACGTCCGGCAGCGCGCCGCGACCGCAGCGGCCGGACTCCCCCCGGCCCGCCGGCCGCGCTGCGGGGCGGTTGGGGACGGCGGGACCGGCGGGGCGTGACGAGGCGGTCCGCCACGACCATGACCAGCACCACACCTGGGCCATGCTTCCCGACATCCGCGCAGGTCAGATGAGTGTTGCAGCGTCCTATACGTCGTCGGGGCGGACGCGCGCGGGAGGCTCCCGGTTGGGCGTGTTGCCTCCGCGCAGACCAAGATGGGCCCCGATATGGGGAGTGCAGCACGAGCGGAGGCCCTGGGCCCGCAGACGACCAGGCGACCACTCCGAGCGTGGCAGCAGGCCGCCCTCGGCACGTATGAGGAGAACTCCCCCAAGGACTTCCTGGTCACCGCGACCCCGGGCGCCGGCAAGACGACGTTCGCCCTGACGCTGGCCCAGCGGCTGCTGTCCCGCCGCGAGGTCGCCCGGGTCATCGTGGTGTGCCCGACCGATCACCTCCGGCTGCAGTGGGCCGATGCCGCTGACGCGCTGGGCATCGTGCTCGACCCGGGCCTGACCAACGCCGTCGGCCCGGTGCGGCCGGGCACCTCGGGCTACGTCACCACCTACGCGCAGGTCGCCGGCAAGCCGATGCTGCACGCCGCCCGGGCGACCGCGGTCAAGACGCTGGTGATCCTGGACGAGGTGCACCACGCCGGCGACGGTCTGTCCTGGGGTGAGGCGGTCGAGGAGGCCTACAGCCGCGCGGCCCGCCGGCTCTGCCTGACCGGGACGCCCTTCCGTACCAAGGCCGACGAGCGCATCCCGTTCGTCAAGTACGTCGAGGACGGGTTCGAGGGCCAGGGCGGCCTGATGAGCGTCGCCGACTTCACCTACGGCTACAAGGAGGCGCTGGCCGACAACGTCGTCCGCCCCGTCGTCTTCGCCGCCTACACCGGTACCTCGCGCTGGCGGAACTCCGCCGGCGAGGTGGTCGCCGCGTCGCTGTCGGAGGCCGGCACCCGCTCGGTGGAGATGCAGGCCTGGCGCACCGCGCTGGACCCCAAGGGCCAGTGGGTGCCGCACGTGATCGCCGCGATGGACGACCGGATCACGCACCTGCGCGAGGAGGGCGGCATGCCGGACGCCGCCGGTCTGGTGCTGGCCAGCGACCAGGACGACGCCCGCGAGTACGCCAAGATCGTCCGCCGGGTCACCGGGAAGGCGCCGGAGCTGATCCTCTCCGACGATCCGAAGGCCTCGAAGAAGATCGAGAAGTTCAACCTCGGCGGGGCCCGGATCGCGGTCTGCTTCCGGATGGTCTCCGAGGGTGTCGACGTCCCCCGCGCCGCCGTCCTGGCCTGGATGACCTCCTACCGGACACCGCTGTTCTTCGCCCAGGCCGTCGGCCGCGTGGTCCGCGCCCGCGGGCCGCACGAGACGGCGACGGTCTTCCTCCCTGCGGTGCGGCCGCTGCTGTCGCTGGCCGCGTCCATGGAGGAGCAGCGCAACCACGTCCTGCCGCCGCCGAAGACCGCGGCCGACGACGACCTGGAGGCGCTGGACCTGCCGCCGCGGGAGCCGCGCGAGGGCGCGCTGCCGCAGTGGGAGGCACTGGAGGCCGACGCCCGGTTCGCGCACGTGCTGCACAGCGGGACGGCGCACACCGGCGAGGGCCGCCCGGCCACCACGCCGCTGGAGGCGGAGGACGAGGACTTCCTGGGCATCCCCGGGCTGCTGACCCCGGCGCAGACCGCCGAGCTGCTGGCCAAGCGGGACGACGAGCTGCGGATCCGGATCGCCGCCTCCCACCAGCGGGGCGACGACGACGGCTTCATGGTCGTCGAGGACCACCCCGAGGAGGACGAGCCCGGCCGCGGCTGGCGCGACGTCGCGGAGCTTCGCCGGGAGATCAACCGGCTGGTCAACCGCATCGCGGCGAAGACCTCGACGCCGCAGGCCGTGGTGCACACCCAGCTGCGTC
>JAOPWO010000193.1 GCA_025965635.1 Modestobacter sp.
CCCTTCTCCGGGAAGCGCATCTCGATCAGCGGGACGACGCCCTCGTTGACGTCGAGCTGGGCCATCCGCTCGGGCGTCTCGGCGAGATTCCGCAGGATCGGCGCCAGCCACTTCTTCAGGAAGTTGCCGTCGGCGTAGTCGCCGCAGTGGTTGATCGGCCCCTTCGCCTGCGGGCCGGTGCCGGTGAAGTCGATGACCAGCGGGACGTCCCTCGTGGAGTCCATGGTCAGCGTGATCCGCTGGCGGTGCAGCTTGGGGGCGTCGACGCCGTCGTGCTCGGCGTAGTCCTCCCAGACGTAGCTGCCGTCGGGGATCTGGGACAGGATCTCGCGCCGGTAGACCTCGGTGGAGCTGGTCAGGATCGCCTCGAAGCAGGTCTCCACCGCGGCGACGCCGTAGCGGTCGAACAGCTCCCCGAGCCGGCGGGCACCGGCCAGGCAGGCCGAGCACTCGGCGTCCAGGTCGGCGGCCAGCGAGTCGGGCATCCGCGAGTTGCGGGTCATGATCGTCAACGCCGCCTCGTTGCGCACGCCGCGGTCCCAGAGCTTGATCGGGGGGACCATCAAGCCCTCCTCGAACACGCTCGTCGCCGCCGAGGGCATCGACCCGGGCACCGCGCCGCCGATGTCGTCGTGGTGCCCGAAGGCCTGCACGAAGGCGACCACGGTCGGCGCTCCGTCCACGGCGGCGAAGACCGGAACCGTCACGCACAGGTCCGGCAGGTGCCCGATCCCGCCCTCGGACAGGTAGACGTCGTTGTGGAAGAAGACGTCACCGGGGTTCATCGTCGGGATCGGGTGGTCGCGCACCACCGGGTGCACCAGGGCGGAGTACGAGCGGCCGGTCAGCTTGCGCAGCCGGCGGTCGTGGATGCCGGCCCGGAAGTCGTGCGCGTCGCGGATCATCGGCGAGCGGGAGGTCCGCCCGATCGACGTCTCGACCTCCTTCTCGATCGCGGCCAGCGTGCCGGCGACGATCTCCACCAGCACCGGGTCGGCCCCCGAGGGGCCATCGTGGCCGACATGGCCCTGGGTGCTGGTCATCGGGCGGACTCCCTCGTCAGCAGCAGGTTGCCGAACCGGTCGACGGTCGCGACGAAGCCGGGGTGCACCGGGAGCGTCGAGCCGAACTCCTCGACGACCGCCGGGCCGGGGATGACGTCGCCGGGCGCGAGGTCCGGCCGCCAGTGCAGCGGCGCCTCCACCCAGTCGTCGAAGTAGACGCGCCGGGTCCCGGTGACGGAACGGTCCGCCCCGCCGTCCCGGGGGCGCAGCTCGACGATGGCGGGACGGCGGATCGGGCCGATCCCGCTGACCCGCAGGTTGACCCACTCGACGGCCTGCCGCGGGTCGTCGGCGAAGTCGTAGCCGTAGAGCTGCCGGTGCGCGGCGTGGAACGCGGTGGCGGCGTCGTCCAGCACCGCCGCGTCCGGCCTCCCGTCGGCGACCGGGACCCGCACCTCGAACGCCTGGCCGACGTACCGGAGGTCCGCCGTCCGCTGCATCTGCTGCTCGCCGCGGGCGAAGCCCTCGGTGTCCAGCGCACCGGCGGCCTGCTCCTCCAGCGCGCCGAAGGCGGCGCCGACGGCGGCCGGGTCCAGGTGCGCATGCCGGGTGACCATCGTCTGCACGTAGTCGTTGCGGACGTCCACGGTCAGCAACCCGAACGCGCTGACGGTGCCCGGGTTCGGCGGCACCAGCGTGCGGGGGAGGCCGAGGACGTCCATCAGCCGGCAGGCCAGCAGCGGGCCGGAGCCCCCGAAGGTGGTCAGCGTGAAGTCGCGGACGTCGAGGCCGCGGGCGACGGTGACCTGCCGCAGCGCGTTGGCCTGGTTCCAGGCGGAGATCTCCAGGATGCCCGTGGCGGTGGCCTCCAGCGGGAGGCCCAGCGCGGCGCCCAGCCGCTCGAGGCCGGCCCGGGCGGCGTCGACCGACAACGGGATCTCCCCGCCCAGCAGGTGCGGCGGGATCCGGCCGAGGACGACGTGCGCGTCGGTCACGGTCGGCTGCGAGCCGCCGGCCGGGTAGCACATCGGCCCCGGGTCGGCGCCGGCCGACTTCGGCCCCACCTTCAGCGAACCCTCCGGGGACAGCCAGGCGATCGACCCGCCGCCGGCGCCGACGGTGACCACGTCGATCATCGGGATCTTGCTGGGGTACTCGCCCACGCTGCCCTCGGTGGTGAGCGTCGGCTCGCCGTCGATGACCACCGTGACGTCGGTGGAGGTGCCGCCCCCGTCGCAGGTCAGCACCCGGTCGAAGCCCGCCCTCCCGGCGATGAGCGCGGCGCCCAGCGCCCCGGCGGCCGGGCCGGACAGCATGGTGGTGATCGGCTGGTCGACCACCTCGGCGGCGCTCAGCACGCCGCCGTTGCTCTTCATCACGTAGAAGGGGACGTCCGGGGCGATCTCGTCGAGCCGGCGGCGGATGTTGCTGACGTAGGCGCCGACCCGGGGCTTCACCGCGGCGTCGACCAGCGTGGTCACCGACCGCTCGTACTCGCGGTACTCGCGCAGCACCTGGCTGGAGATGCTGACGACCGCGCCGGGGTGTTCCTCGCGGAGGACGGCGAGCATCGCCTGCTCGTGCGTGTCGTCCGCGTAGGAGTGCAGGAAGCAGACCCCGACCGTGGTGATCCCGGCGTCGCGGAAGAACCGGGCGGCGGCGACGGCGTCCTCGGGGGAGAAGGGCCGGACCTCGGCACCGGTGACGTCGAGCCGGCCACGGACGGTGCGCACCAGGTCGGCAGGCACGATCCGCGGCGGCTTGACCCAGAAGTAGCTGTTGCCGTAGCCGTCGGGCACTGACTGGCGGGCGATCTCCAGCACCGACTCGTAGCCCTCGGTGGTGATGAAGCCGATCCGGTCGAGCTTGCCCT
>JAOPWO010000198.1 GCA_025965635.1 Modestobacter sp.
CCGGGCGGGAACCCGGGGTGCACCGCACGGACCCGGGCGACCCGCCGGGTCGGGTGGGCCGACCGGCTGCGCGCCCGCTGCGCGGCCACCTCGGCCTGCCGGGTGGCGATCGCCGCCTGGCGCGCCCGTGGGCTGAGGACGACGACCACACCGACCACCAGCAGGGCACCGATGACGACGAGCACCTCGACCGTCCCGCCGGTGATCGACAGCGCGACGGCGCCGAAGCTGAGCAGCGACGCCCAGAAGTACATGATCAGCACGGCCCGGCGGTGCGAGTGGCCGATGGACAGCAGCCTGTGGTGCAGGTGCATCTTGTCCGGCGCGAACGGCGACCGGCCGCGCCGGGTGCGCCGGACGACCGCCAGCACCAGGTCCGCCACCGGGATGAAGAGCACCGCGATCGGCACCAGCAGCGGCAGCGCCAGCGGCAGCAGGCTGGCCGCCGAGTCGAAGGTCTGCGGGTCTGCCTGGCCGGTGGCCGACACCGCGGCCGCCGACAGCATCAGGCCGACCATCATCGAGCCCGAGTCGCCCATGAAGATCCGGGCGGGGCTGAAGTTGTGCGGCAGGAAGCCCAGGCAGGCGCCGGCGAGCACCGCGGTGATCAGCGCCGGAGCGCTGGCCACGTCGTCGTAACCCACCAGGCCCAGGTGGTAGCTGTAGGCGAAGAAGGCCAGGGCGGCGATCGCCGAGACGCCGGCCGCCAGCCCGTCCAGCCCGTCGATGAAGTTCAGCGCGTTCACCGTCAGGACGGTCAGCAGGATGGTCGCCGGCACGCCGACCGACGGGCCCAGGATCAGCGTCCCGATGTCGGCGACCGGCAGGAACAGGTACAGCAGCTGGACACCCAGCAGCACCATGACCCCGGCGGCGGCGATCTGTCCGGTGAGCTTGGTCAGCGCGTCGAGGCTGAAGCGGTCGTCGAGCACGCCGAGCAGGCAGATCAGCCCACCGGCGATGAGCACTCCGACGGTCTGCGAGTCCTCGAACGTCCGCTGCAGCGACGGCAGCCGGGTGGCCACCAGCGCCGCGGCGACCACCCCGAGGTACATGGCCACTCCCCCGCCTCGCGGCGTGGGGATGACGTGCACGTCCCGCTCGCGGACGGCGGCCATCATGCGCATCCGGATCGCCGCCACCCGGACCACGGGCGTGGCCAGGAACGTGACCACCGCGGCGGTCAGCAGGACGACGACGTACTCGCGCATGGGATCAGGCGGTCCGGCTGGGCGCCGGGTACGCCGGGTGGGCGCCGACGAGGTCCCGGACGCCGGCGGCGACCTCGGCGGTGCGGGAGCCGTCGGCGTCGCGGATCGCGGTGCCGATGAGCGAGGCGATGGACTTCATGTCCGTCTCGACCATGCCCTGGGTGGTCACCGCGGGGCTGCCGACCCGGATCCCCGAGGCGATCGAGGCCGGCTGCGGGTCGAACGGGATGGCGTTCTTGTTCAGCACGATGCCGGCGGCGTCGCAGCGGGCCTCGGCCACCTTGCCGGTGACGGCGGCGCCGGAGGCGTCGGTCACCTGCTGCAGGTCCAGCAGCGCCAGGTGGGTGTCGGTGCCGCCGGCCACCGGGCGCAGGCCCTCGGCGGCGAGCCCCGCGGTCAGCGCCTGGGCGTTGGCGATCACCTGGCGGGCGTAGGCCTGGTAGCCGGGCTGCAGGCACTCCTTGAGGTTCACCGCCTTGGCCGCGACGGCGTGCATGAGCGGCCCGCCCTGCATCATCGGGAACGCCGACTTGTCGATGGCCTTCGCGTGCTCGGCCTTGCACACGATGGCGCCGCCGCGCGGGCCGCGCAGCACCTTGTGCGTGGTGAAGGTGACGACGTCGGCATGGGGCACCGGCGAGGGGATCGCCTTGCCGGCCACCAGGCCGATGAAGTGCGCGGCGTCGACCATCAGGATCGCGCCGACCTCGTCGGCGATCTCCCGGAAGGCCGCGAAGTCGATCAGCCGCGGGATGGCCGAGCCACCGCAGACGATGAGCTTCGGACGGTGCTCCCGCGCCAGGTCGCGAACCTGGTCGTAGTCGATGTGCTCGGTCTCCGGGTCGACCCCGTACTGGACGGCGTTGAACCACTTGCCCGAGAAGGACACCTTGGTGCCGTGCGTGAGGTGGCCACCGTGCGGGAGCGCCATGCCCAGCAGCGTGTCGCCCGGGGACAGGAAGGCGCCGTAGGCGGCCAGGTTGGCACTGGCGCCCGAGTGCGGCTGCAGGTTGGCGTGCTCGGCGCCGAACAGCTCCTTGGCCCGCGCGATGCCGATCTCCTCGGCCCGGTCGACGACCTCGCACCCGCCGTAGTACCGCCGGCCGGGGTACCCCTCGGCGTACTTGTTCGACAGCGTGCTGCCCAGCGCGGCGAGCACGGCCGGACTGGTGAAGTTCTCGCTGGCGATCAACTGCAGGCCGCTCCGAAGCCGGTCCAGCTCGTCGAGCACCACGCCGGAGATCTCGGGGTCGAAGGCTGCCAGGGCGGCGAAGTCCGGTCCCCAGTAGGGCGTCCGGGCGGGGCTGCTCATCGACCCACCTCCGGTGCAGGAGCGGAACGGCTGCGCCGTGCTCTCGAGCGTGTCATGGCGGCTGCACTCCAGGGGCTGGACGACGGTGCGTCGGTGCGGGCGCCCGCGTGCGCCGACGTAGGGCTCGCGGCTGTCGCACCACGGTATCGCCTGCCGCCCTACGGAGTGCCCCGACGCAGGATTCCTGCGCCGTGGCACTCCACTCAATCCGTGATCCCGGGGACGACCTCGCGCAGCCGGTCGACCTCGATCGCGCCCACCCGGAGCACCCGCGGGGTGGGGCCGGTGCAGTCGACGATGGTGCTGGCCGCGGAGCTCTCCCGCGGCCCGGCGTCCAGGACGACGGCGGCGTGCGCACCCAGCTGGTAGTCCGCCTGCTGGCCGGTGGTCGCCGCCGGCCGGCCGGAGCGGTTGGCGCTGGAGACCGCCAGCGGGCCGGTGCGGCGCAGCAGGTCCCGGGCGACCTCGTCGTCGGGCAGCCGCACCGCGACCGTGCCCTGGGCGTCCCCGAGGTCCCAGGCCAGGGACGGCGCGTGCTCCACGACGAGCGTGAGCCCGCCGGGCCAGAACGCCTCAGCCAGCTGGCGGGCGACCGGGGGCACGGTGGTGACCAGCCCGGCGAGCATGGAGGCCTCCGCCACCAGCACCGGGACCGGCATCGAGCGGCCACGGTTCTTCGCCGCGAGCAGCTTGGTCACCGCGGCCGGGGTGAACGCGTCGGCCGCGACCCCGTAGACCGTGTCGGTGGGCCGGAGGACCAGGTCGCCCCGGGAGAGCGCTGCGGCGGCGGCGGCCACCCCCGCGGTGCGCTGCTCGGGATCACTGCAGTCGTAGACGTCGGCCACGGCTCCGCAGTCTCCCCCACCTACGGTTCCCGGGTGCGGGCACGGGGTGCAGTCGGTGCGGTCGCGCTGCTGACCGCGCTGCTGACCGGCTGTGCCACCGGCGTCCCGCCGACGTCCGGGCTCGGCGGGCTGCCGCCCGGCTCGCGGATCGACTACCAGCTGGGCGGGGCCCACCCGCCGGCCGCGGGCGTGGCGGGCGTGGTCCGCGACCGCACGGACGGGCCGGCCCCGGGCCTGTGGTCGGCCTGCTACGTCAACGCCTTCCAGACCCAGCCCGGAGCCGGCTGGCCCGAACAGCTGCTGCTGCACGGCGCGTCCGGCGCGCGCGTGGAGGACCCGGAGTGGCCCGGCGAGTTCCTGCTCGACGTGTCGACGGCCGACCGGCGGAGGGCGGTGCTGGACGTGATCGGTCCGCAGCTCGACGGCTGCGCGGCGGCGGGCTTCGACGCGGTGGAACCCGACAACCTGGACAGCTGGACCCGGTCGGGCGGTTTGCTGACGGCGGCCGACGCAGCGGCGGCGGCCCGGCTGCTGGTGGCCCGCGCGCACGACGCGGGGCTGGCGGTCGCGCAGAAGAACGCCCCGGAGCTGGCCGGCCTGGACCTCGGCTTCGACTACGCGGTCGCCGAGGACTGCCAGCGGTACGACGAGTGCTCGGCGTACACGGCCGCCTACGGCGGCGCGGTGCTCGAGGTCGAGTACACCGACCGGGCGTTCGCCGCAGCCTGCCGGCTGCGGGGGGACGCGGTGAGCGTCGTCCGGCGCGACGCCGGGGTGACCCCGCCGGGCGACCCGGACTACGTCGCGGCGTGGTGCCCGTCGCGCTGAGCCGTCGTGTACCGCGGCCGGCCGGCCAGGTCGGGGTGGTCCGCGACGCCGGTCCAGCCGCCGGTGGCGCGCACCAGCGCAGGCAGCGAGCTGCCCTGCTGGTCGGCGTGCTCGATGCCCAG
>JAOPWO010000258.1 GCA_025965635.1 Modestobacter sp.
GGTCATGGGTGCGGTGCAGGCCGCGGTGGCCGGCCGGGCCGAGGGCGGCCGGGTGGCCGCGGAGGTGCGCCGCCAGCTGGGCTGAGGAAGGACCCCGCTGTCCCCACCCCGCCCGCACGCCCGCGGCGGGAGCCTGCAGCGGGGCCCCTCTTCACCCGAGCTGGCGGCGGACCTCGGCCGCGACCCGGCCGCCCTCGGCCCGGCCGGCCACCGCGGCCTGGACGGCGCCCATGACCCGGCCCATGTCCTTCATCCCGGCTGCGCCGGTGCGGGTGACGGCGTCGGCGACGAGGGCCACGAGGTCGGCGTCTGCCAGCTGCGCCGGCAGGTAGGTGGCCAGCACGCCCTCCTCGGCGCGCTCCCGGTCGGCCTGCTCGGCGCGACCCGCCCCGGCGAACGCCTCGGCGGCCTCCCGGCGCTTCTTCGCCTCGCGCCGCAGCACGGCCTGCACCTCGTCGTCGGTCAGCTCGCGCGACGCCTTGCCGGACACCTCCTCGGCGCTGACGGCGGACAGCACCATGCGCAACGTCGCGGTGCGCAGTTCGTCGCGGGCCTTCATGGCGGTGGTCAGGTCGGAACGCAGTCGGTCCTTGAGCTCGGGCACCGCTCCAGCCTCCCACCCCACCCGGACGGCGACGTCGTCTCCCGGCAGCGGCCCCTACGCTCGGTGCATGCGTGCCATCACCGCCGTCCCCACGGCCCTCCTGGCGACCGGCGCCGCCACCCTGGCCTACGCCGGCCTCCACGAGCGGACCCGCTGGACGTTGCGCCGCTTCGACGTGCCGGTGCTGGCCCCGGGGTCCGCGCCGTTGCGGGTGCTGCAGCTGTCCGACCTGCACATGACCGCCGGGCAGACGAGCAAGCAGGAGTGGGTGGCCGGGCTGGCCGCGCTCGAGCCGGACGCCGTCATCACCACCGGTGACAACCTGGCCGGGATGGACGCCGTCCCGGCGACCCTGCGGGCCCTGGACCCGCTGCTGGACCTCCCGGGTGCCTTCGTGCTGTCCAGCAACGACTACTTCGCGCCGCGGCCGAAGAACCCGCTGAAGTACTTCTGGAGCGAGCACGAGCGGGTGCACGGCGAGGAGCTCCCGTGGCGCGACCTGCGCGACGGGATGACCGCCCGGGGCTGGGCCGACGTGACCAACGCCCGCGGTGAGCTGGTCGTCGGCGGCCGGCGGATCTCCCTGGCCGGCCTGGACGACCCGCACCTCGGGCGGGACCGGTACGACCTGGTCCAGGGCCCCGCCGACGCCGCCGCCGACCTGCGGCTCGGGCTGGTCCACGCCCCCGAGCCCCGGGTGCTCGACCGGTTCGCCGCCGACGGGTACGACCTGCTGCTGTGCGGGCACACCCACGGTGGGCAGCTGCGGGTGCCCTTCTACGGCGCCCTGGTGACCAACTGCGGCATCGACCGGCGGCACGTCCGCTGGCTGCACCGCTGGACCGAGCCGACCCCGGCGCACCCGACCGGCACCTGGCTGCACGTGTCGGCGGGGCTGGGCACCAGTCCGTACGCGCCGATCCGGTTCGCCTGCCCGCCCGAGGCGACGCTGCTCACCCTCACCGCCCGACTCTGAGGCCCCCGGCAAGCCGGCGGCGGCAGTCGGTTACAGTTGTCGACGCACCGCGGGGTGTGGCGCAGCTTGGTAGCGCGCGTCGTTCGGGACGACGAGGCCGCAGGTTCAAATCCTGTCACCCCGACCAGCATTCAGGGACCGCCGATCGGCGGTCCCTGAGTCGTTTCCGGGCATCCCGCCTCGGGCACCGTCCCCTGGATGACCGAATGGCTGCTCCTCCTGGTCGCGGTGCTCCTCACCGCGGCGACCGGCTTCTTCGTGGCGGCCGAGTTTTCCCTGACCACCGTCGACCGCGGGCAGGCCCAGCGGGCCGCCGACGACGGCGACACCGGTGCCGCCGGGGTGGTCACGGCGTTGAAGGGTCTGTCGACCCAGCTGTCGGCCGCGCAGCTGGGCATCACGCTCACCACGCTGGTCGTCGGCTTCCTCGCCGAGCCGGCGCTGGGCGGCCTGCTGGAACCGGTCCTCGAGGCGATCGGGCTACCGGCGGGCGCGACCGCCCCGATCGCGCTGGGCCTGGGCATCTTCCTGGCGACCTTCCTGCAGATGATCCTCGGCGAGCTGGGCCCCAAGAACCTGGCCATCGCCCGCCCGCTGGGTACTGCACGGGTGGTCGCGCCGGGCATGCGGGCCTTCACCACGGTCACCGGGCCGGTGGTGCACGTGCTGCAGGCGCTGGCCAACGGCATCGTGCGCCGGCTGGGCATCGAGCCCAAGGAAGAGCTGGACGACGTCCGCGACGCCGACGAGCTCGCCGCGGTGGCCCGCCGCTCGGCCGCCGAGGGTGACCTCTCCCCCGTCGCCGCGCGGCTGCTGGCCCGCTCGCTGGGGCTGGGCGAGAAGTACGCCACCGACGTCATGACACCGCGGACCCGGCTGTGGACGCTGCGCGCCAGCGCCACGGCGGCCGACGTCATCGACGCGGCGATCCGCTCGGGCAACTCGCGCTTCCCGGTCTACGGTGCCGACCTCGACGAGGTGACCGGCGTGGTGCACGTCAAGCACGCGGTGGCCGTCCCGGAGTCCGAGCGGGAGCGGCGCACCGCCGGGGAGCTCGCCGCGCCGGTGCTGGCCGTCCCCTCGTCGATGAGGCTGGACCCCCTGCTCGACCTGCTCCGCGACCAGGGGCTGCAGCTGGCCCTGGTCGTCGACGAGTGGGGCGCCACGCACGGGATCGTCACCCTCGAGGACATCGTCGAGGAGCTGGTCGGCGAGATCACCGACGAGACAGATCGTCCGCTGCGCCAGCTCCGCGAGGACGGCGCCGGCTGGTTCGTCTCCGGTCTGCTGCGACCCGACGAGGTGCGTGAGCGCACCGGCATCGAGGTGCCCGAAGGGCGCTGGGAGACCGTGGCCGGCTACCTCATCGACCGGCTGGGCCGGTTGCCCGAAGAGGGCGACGCGGTCGACGTCGCCGGTCACCGGCTGACCGTGCTCACCGTGGAGGGCCGCCGGGTGGCCCGGCTGCGGGCCGATCCGCTGCCCCGGGAGCCCGGCGCCCCGGACGACGACGGGGACCGACCTGCCGGGGCGACCGCGGTCCGCACGCCCGAGGCGGCCCGGGCATGAGCGACGTCATCAGCCTGCTGGTGCTGGTCGCGCTGCTGCTGGGCAACGCGTTCTTCGTCGCCGCGGAGTTCGCCCTGGTGTCGGTGCGGGCCGACCAGATCGAGCCGCGCGCCGAGGCCGGCTCGGTGCGGGCGCAGAAGACGCTGGCCGCGCTGCGCAACGTCTCGCAGATGATGGCCGGCGCCCAGCTGGGCATCACGCTGTGCTCGCTGGGCCTGGGCGCCGTCGGCGAGCCGGCCGTGGCGCACCTGATCGAGAAGCCGCTGGAGGCGGCCGGCGCGCCCGCGGCGCTGCTGCACCCCATCTCGCTGGTGATCGCGCTGGCGCTGGTCACCGTGCTGCACATGGTGCTGGGCGAGATGGTGCCCAAGAACATCACCATCGCCGGCCCGGACCGGGCCGCGCTGGCCCTCGGCCCCGCCCTGGCCGTGCTGGTGCGGCTGCTGAAGCCGTTCATCTGGCTCTTCAACACCGTCGCCAACGCCTTCGTGCGGCTGTTCGGGGTCACCCCGATCGACGAGGTCGCGGCCAGCTTCGACGAGTCGGAGATCCGCTCGATGATCAGCCAGTCACGGCAGGAGGGGCTGCTGGGCAGCGAGGTGAGCGAGCTGGCGGCCGGCGCGCTGACCTTCGAGCAGCACGACGTCCGCTCGGTGCTGCTGGGCCCCGACACCCTGGTCACCGTGCCGCGCGCCTGCACCCCGCGCGACCTCGAGGGCGTCGTCGCCGAGCACGGGTACAGCCGGTACCCGGTGCGCGCCGAGGACGGCTCGCTCACCGGCTACGTGCACGTCAAGGACGTCCTGGGCACCGGCCCGACGTCGCGGGACCAGCCGATCCCCGACCAGGCGGTCAAGGACTTCGTCGAGCTCTCCCCCGGCGACCCGCTGCCCGAGGTGCTCCAGAAGATGCGGCGCACCGGGGCGCATCTGGGCCGGGTGGTCGAGGACGGCAGGCTGCTGGGCCTGGTGGCGCTGGAGGACGTGCTGGAGCAGCTGATCGGCGATGTGCGCGATGCCG
>JAOPWO010000262.1 GCA_025965635.1 Modestobacter sp.
CCGGCCCAGGTGTCCTCCTCGTGCACGTCGCAGCCCTCCACCTCGACCAGCATCCGGAACCGGCGGTGGTCCAGGCGCTCGCCGTCGGGGGTGACGCTGCGCAGGTGCTCGAGGGTCGCCGACGAGATCAGCGTGACCGGGTGCACGTCGACCGCGTCGCCAGGCCGGTCGGTCGCGACCAGGTGCACCTCGTCCCCGACGAACCCGCTGAGCGCTGCCGACCAGGGCCCCGCCACCAGGTGCCCGGCGACGTCGCGCCCGTAGAAGTCGGTCCGCACCGCCTCCCCGAGGTCGACCGTCCGGCCCTCGACCGCCGGACGGTCCGGGAACCGCAGGACCAGCCGGTCCTCCTCGGCGTCGAACTCGGCGGTGAGCTGCACGAGCGGGCCGTACTGCTTCCCGTTGAGGAGCCGGCGTTGCGCGTCGACCAGGTGGAAGCGGCGGTTGTCCAGCACTCCGTTCCGGGTGACCGTCACGGTCTGCGGATGGTGCAGGGCGGTGCCCTTGACCGGGGTGGTCGACAGGCGGGAGACGAGCGGCATGGTCCTCCGTCCGGACAGGTGCGGTGGTGGTGACCGTAGCCGGGGGCGGGTGGTCCCGCTGCCGAGTCGGTGCCGGTCGGGGGTCAGTGCCGGTGGGGTGCACCGCCGGGCAGCCGCCGCCCCGACGGTGGACCCGTGATCATCGGTTCACCGCTGCGCGCCCGCTCGACCCGTGCCCGGTCCGCCGGGCCGGCGTCGCGCAGGGTCCCGCCGGGAGGACGGCCGGCCCCGATCCGGTAGCGCCGCTGCGCCACCTGATCGCACGTCGGGCAGGGGGCCGCCGCCCCGGGGGCGTCGCGCAGGTCGCGGCGCAGATCGAACGGGCCGCACCCAGCGCAGGAGAACTCGTACAGCGGCACGCGGGACTCCTCTCCGGACCTCGATGGGACCCCGTCGGTCGGGCGGGGGGTCAGTCGGCCGTGAGGTCCCGGCCGCCGCCGGCACCGCCCGGCAGGATGTTCCGGTCGAAGATCGACAGCGGGATGCTGATGGACACCGCGCTGTTCGGGATGTCGACCACGCCGCCGATCCGGCCGTCGATCGGTGCCGCCCCCAGGAACAGGTAGGCCTGCTCGAAGGTCCAGTCCATCGCCGGCATCAGGAAGTTGATGGCGTTGAGGCAGGCCTGGCGGTAGGCGACGGTCGCGTTCATGTAGTAGTTGCGCCCGTCCTCGACGCTGATCCCCTCGAAGGTGATGAACTCCGAGTAGTTGGGGCCGACCCGGCCGGGCTTGAAGAAGGGCATGGTTTGCTTGTAGCGGTCCATGCCGCCCTTGATCAGGTCGAAGTGCAGGTCGATGAAGCCGGGCATCTCGATCGCCCCGCAGAAGGTGATCTCCCCGTCGCCCTGGGCGAAGTGCAGGTCGCCGATGGAGAACAGCCCGCCGGGCACGGAGACCGGCATGTAGACCCGGCTGCCGACGCCGAGGTCCTTGATGTCGACGTTGCCGCCGTGCTCCCGCGGCGGGATGGTGCGGCAGGCCTCGGCGGCGGCCCGGTCGAGGTCCGCGCCGCTCAGCGTCCCGAGCAGGGCGTCCTTGGCCAGCGGGGGGAGGGCGAGACCCGGCACCTGCGGGGTGCCGGGCGTCTCGCCACCGTGGGCGGGGATGTCGCCGGTGACCCGGTCGGGGTTGAGGTCGATCAGCGCCTGCTCCCGCCGGTTCCACTCCGCCAGCAGGTCGGGGGACGGCGCGCAGCCGAACAGCCCCGGGTGGGAGTTGCCGATGAAGCGCACGCCCGGGACGTGCCGGCTGCTGGTCCAGATGCCGTCGAGGTCCCAGATCGCCTTGGACGCCTGGGGCGAGTGGTCGGTGAGGAACCCTCCGCCGTTCTCCTTGGCGAAGATCCCGGTGTAGCCCCACGGCTGCTCGTCGAACGGGCCGATGTCGACGATGTCGACCACGAGCAGGTCGCCGGGCTCGGCGCCCTCGATCGCGAACGGGCCGCTCAGCATGTGGCAGGGGTCGATGTTCATGTCGCGGATGTCGTCGGCGTCGTCGGTGTTGCGGACCTGGTCGTCGGTCCAGTCCTTGCACTCGATGCGGTACGTCCGGCCGGGGGCAACGGTGCTGGCCGGCGGGATGTCGGGGTGCCAGCGGTTGTGGCCGGGCACCGTCTGGTCGCGCATGGACACGCTCAGGTCACGGTTGATCTCGAAGATGACGTCGGGCATGGGAACTCCTCGGGTCAGGCGATGGGGACGGAGGGACGGCTGCTCAGAAGCTCGACCGGGGGACGCCCATGCCGGGGTCGACCCGGGCCGGACCGGAGGACGACGGCGTCACGTCGACGTCGAAGATCGCGGTGGGGATGTAGACCGTGGAGCAGGAGTTCGGGATGTCCACGACCCCCGACAGGCGGCCCTCGATCGGCGCCGCCCCGAGGATCATGTAGGCCTGCTCGGGGGAGTAGCCGAACGTGGTCAGGTAGTCGATCGCGTGCAGGCAGGCCCGCTGGTAGGACAGGTGCGAGTCCAGGTATCGCTGCTCGTCGTCCAGCGTCACCGACGTCCCGGAGAAGGCCAGCCACCGCTCGTAGCGGGGGTCGACGTTCCCGGGCATGAAGACGGCGTTCTCGCTCACCCCGTAGGTCGCCATGCCGCCCTTGATCAGGTCGACGTGCAGGTCGATGAAGCCGCCCATCTCGATGGCCCCGCAGAAGGTGATCTCCCCGTCGCCCTGCGAGAAGTGCAGGTCGCCCATCGACAGCTTCGCGCCGGGCACGAACACCGGGTAGAAGACCCGGCTGCCCTTGGTCAGGTTCTTGATGTCCTGGTTGCCGCCGTTCTCCCGGGGCGGTGCGGTGCGGGCTGCCTCGCCGGCGACCCGGTCGAACTC
>JAOPWO010000265.1 GCA_025965635.1 Modestobacter sp.
GGGGGCACCGGCCGGGGTGGCCGCGGGAGCTGCGGCGGCCGGCCGCTGCGGACGGACCGGCGTGGCGGCCGCCGCTGCGGCGGCCTCCTTCTTGGCCATCTTGTCCAGCAGCCGGCGGCCGCGGACCCCCGCGACATCGGACCGGATGCTGGACTCCAGCATCCCCGGGTCGGTGGCCACCATCAGCTCCTGGATCTCCAGGGCGTCGATGTCCTCCTGCATGACGGCGAGCTGCTGGGCCAGCTGGAACTCCGACAGCTCCGCGTCGTCGATCCCGTAGTCGCGGCCCAGACAGAAGAAGTCGTGGGTCGTGGTGTCGGTGGCCGGGGTCATGCCGTAGAGCACCTTCATGTGGAAGCCGTCGGGCTCCTGGGTGCCGGTCGGCGCGAGCCGGATGTTGAGGATGAAGACGCCGGGAGCGTAGAAGTCACCGTCCTGCCAGCGGTCGATCGGCGAGGTCAGGCCCATCGACTTCTGGTAGAAGGGCGGCGCCTCGATGCCGATCATGTGCCGGACGAACGACACGCTCGTGGTGTCGCTGGTGACGTCGATCGGGGTGGCCGCGACCGCGGCGTTGCCGATGCTGCCCGGGTGCAGGAACGTCTCGTGGGTCAGGTCGAGCAGGTTCTCCACCAGCAGGACCTGCCGGGCCTTGAGGCCGACGTTGCCGTGCACGTGGGTCCAGCCCGGGTCCGACAGCCACCAGGTGTCCGGGATCCCGGCCGGGTCGGCGTGGGCCGGGTTGCCCGGCCAGATCCAGATGACGCCGTCCCTCTCCACCAGCGGGAAGCGGACGACCGAAGCCTTGGGCTGGTCGGGCTGCTCGGCGACGCCGACGCAGAGGCCGTCGTCGGCGATCCGGTAGCCGTGGTAGTTGCACTCGATGACGTCGCCGTCCAGCCGGCCCAGCGACAGCGGATAGCGGCGGTGCGGGCAGCGGTCCTCGAGGGCGTTCACGCTGCCGTCGGAGAGCCGGTAGAAGACGACGGGACGGTTGCAGATCCAGCGCTGCAGCAGGGTCCGGCTGACCTCGTCGGAGAACGCGGCCATGTACCAGCCGTCCAGGACCAGACGCGGGGGCGCGACCATGGGGAGCTCCTCGGGGTGGGGGGAAAGGACTGTCAGCCGACCGGGGACGCGTCGTCCGGCTCGTCGACGTAGGCGACGCCGAGCCGGGTGAGGGTCTCCCGCATCCCGTACACGTCCAGGCCGACGGCGCCGGCCTGGAACTGCGCTCGCTTGGACTGCTCGTTGGCCTCGCGGGCCAGCGACTTCCCGGCCACCTCGGCGGCCCGCTCGCGGGGCACGACCATCACGCCGTCGTCGTCGGCGACCACCACATCGCCGGGGCGGACGACGGCGCCGGCCGCCACGACCGGGACGTTCACCGAGCCCGGGCTGGCCTTCACCGTGCCCTGCGCGGACACCGCGCGGGACCAGACCGGGAAGCCCAGGGCGGTCAGCTCGGCGACGTCGCGGACACCGGCGTCGATGACCAGGCCGCGCACGCCGCGGGCGACCAGCTGGGTGGCGAACAGCTCGCCGAACATGCCGTCGGTGGACGGCGAGGTGGTGGTCACCACCAGCACGTCACCGGGGCCGCACTGCTCGATGCAGGCGTGGATCATCAGGTTGTCACCGGGCTGGCTGAGCACCGTGACGGCACGACCCGCGATCCGGGCGCCGGGGTAGATCGGCCGGAGCACCGGGTGGGTGAGGCCGCGCCGGCCCATCGCCTCGTGCGCCGTCGCGACCCCCACCTGCGCCAGGGTGGCGACCGCGTCCGGGTCGGGCCGGCGGTTGCTGCGGACGATCACGTGCTGGCTCATCGAAGCTCGTCCCCCACCGTCGGGAAGGTGCGCTGGTAGGCCTCGGCGTGGGTGACGCCGGCGGGGGCGCCGTTGCGCCGGGCCTGCACGCCGCGCCGCGCGCCGAGTTGGGTGTAGTAGTCCACGAGGTGCTCCTGGGCGCCGCTCATGCACTGCATCGCCCTGGTCTTGACGTCGAAGACCGGGGTGATGTCCAGCAGCAGGTCGGGGGCGAACCGGCAGACCTCGGGCTGGTGCGGCTCGAACTGGAGGACCTGCGCCGCGCCCAGCGGGCGGGTGGACCGGTCGTGGCCGTGCGCCTGGGCGACCATCCGGGTGAGCAGGGTCGTCTCGTGGGCCAGGTCGTGGTCGCGGTTGTACGGGTCGTCGGCGACGTGGGTGAGCAGCACGTCGGGCTGGCGCTCCCGCATGACCGCCACGATCCGGTCCTGCGCGGCGGCGTCGACCCGCAGCGGGTAGTCGCCGAGGTCGAGGAACTCGACGCTGGCGCCCAGCGTCTGCGCGGCCCCGGTCGCCTCGGCCCGCCGGGCCTCCTTGACCCGCTCCAGCGTCATGCCGTCGGTCTTCCAGAGGCCCTGGGACTCACCGCGCTCGCCGAAGCTGAGGCACACCACGTGCACCGCGGTGCCGCGCGAGGCCGACAGCGCGATCGCACCGCCGGCACGCCAGACGAAGTCGCCGGAGTGGGCGCTGATGACCAGGACGGAGGCGGGCTGTTCGGGCATGACGGTGGCGATCTCCAGTCGGTTCGGCTCGGGCGGGCGTCCCGGGTCGGGACCGGGCACGCGCCCTACCCGCCGACCGTAGGTCTCCGGGTGGGGCCGGGGGAACGGCCTCCTGTCGGGGACGGGCTACGTCATCCGTCGCGGTGCCACCCGGCTCTCCCCGCCGCTCAGCTCGGCGGCGGGATGAGCCCCTCGCGGATGGCCAGCAGCGCCGCCTGGGTGCGGGACGCCAGGTGCAGCTTGGTGAGCACGTTGCTGACATGGGTGCGGGCGGTGCGCTCGCTGATGCCGAGGGTGTCGGCGACGTCCCGGTTGGACTGGCCCTGCGCGACGAGGGCGAGGATCTCCCGCTCACGCGTGGTCAGCGCGCCCAGCCCGGCCGGCGGCCCGGCCATCCGGCGGGTCAGCTGCCGGGCGACGGCGGCGTCCAGGTGCACCTCGCCCGCCGCCGCGGCCCGGACGGCGGTGACCACCTCGGCCGGTTCGGCGTCCTTGAGCAGATAGCCGGCCGCACCGGCGACCAACGCCGCGTGCACCCGCTCGACCTCCCCGAAGCTGGTGAGCACCACGACCCGGACGTCGGGATGGGCCGCGACGATCGCGCCGGTCGCCTCGATGCCGCCCATCCGCGGCATCTGCAGGTCCATCAGCACCACGTGGGGCAGCGGCGTGCCCAGCGCCGACCACCGGGCCAGCTGGGCCAGCGCCTCCTGGCCGTCGGTCGCCTCGCCGACGACCTCGAGGGTCGGGACGGCGTCCACGTAGGCCAGGATCCCGCGCCGGACGATGGCGTGGTCGTCGACGACCATCAGCCGGATGACCGGGGGGTCGGCCGGGCCGTCCGGGTCGGGCACCGTCGTCATGCTCCTCCTCCGCTCCGCGGCTGCGGCAGTTCCAGCCGCACCGCCCAGCCCCCGCCCGGGCGGGGGCCGGCGGTGAGCCGGCCACCCCACCGCTCGGCGCGTTCGCGCATCGACACGAGCCCCAGGGTGGGGCGGGCGCCGGCGACCGGCGGTGCGGTCGGGCCGGGTCCGTCGTCGGACACCTCGACGAGGAGACCACCTCCGCCCAGCCGGGTGAACCGCACCTCCACCGCGGTGGCCCGGGCGTGCTTCACCACGTTGTGCAGGGCTTCCTGGACGATCCGGTAGAGGTCCTCCTGGACGTCGAGGTCACCGGGGCCGGCCAGGTCGGCGGGTGCGTCGACGTCGATCAGCAGCCCGCTGCGGACCTCCACGCTCGCCACGTGCGCCCGGACCGCCTCCACCAGGCCGCGCTCGGCGAGCTCCAGCGGGCGCAGCTCGAAGACCAGGCCGCGCAGGTCGGCCAGGGCGCTCCCGGCGAGCTCGGCGAGCTCGGAGGCGGCGGCGCGCAGCCGGGCCGGGTCGGCTGCGCCGCCGTCGAGCTGGGCGCTGAGCGCTGCGGCCTGCAGGCGCATGGAGAACAGCTGCTGGACGACCGAATCGTGCAGGTCGCGGGCCAGCCGGCGCCGCTCGTCGGTCTCGGCCTGGGACCGGGTCTGGGCGAGCAGCGCGGCGGTGTCGATGGCCACCGCCGCGTGGTCGGCCATCGCCTCGAGGAACTCCAGCGAACTGGGGCCGGGGTCCTCGCCGGGCAGGTAGTAGGCGTTGATGACGCCGACCTGGTGGCCGCGGACGACCAGCGGCATGGCGACGAAGGAGTCCCAGTCGGGACGGCCCATCACCTCGTGCAGCGGCGCCCAGCGCGGGTCGGCCAGGATCACCTCCCGGCGGTGCACGTCGACGACCGGTTCACCGGTCTCGAAGGCGTCCATGAAGCGCACGTGGGCACCCAGCCGGCGGCAGGCGCTCAGCCGGGTGGTGAAGTCCGCGGCGTCCCCGAAGCCGGCCATGCCGAGCAGCTGGACGTCCTCGCGCGGGTCGTCCAGCGTCAGGATCTGGACGGCGGCGATGTTCGCCGTCATGACCACCTCACGGGCGACCGCGTCCAGGGTGGCCCGCAGCGACCGCTCGTCGGCGACGCTGGCCGCCGCCCGGGCGATCGCGGTCAGCCGCTCCTGCTGGCGGGAGGCGTCGGTGACGTCGCTGAACCAGACGGCCGCGCCCCCGTCGGGCAGTGCGGTACGGCGGTACTCCAGGGTGCGACGCCGACCGTCGGCCCAGGCCCACCCCGCCCGGGCACGGCCCGGGGGCGACGCCTGACCCGCGGCGTCGGGAGCGAAGGGCACCGGCAGGCCCACCAGTCCGGCGGGCGGACGGTCGAGCACGGCGGCGCCGGCGGGGTTGACGTGCACCAGCCGACCGTCGGCGTCGACGACGCACAGGCCGTCGGCGGAGACCTCGAGCAGCGCGAGGAGCACGTCGGAGCCGGGGACGGTGTCCATGTCGGCTCCTCTCCGCGGTGCGTCGGGTCCTGCCTGGAGCGGCAGCTTCCCAGGTGTGCCGGGGGTCGCGCGCCGCCCGTCCCTCGCACCCCCCTGCGGCTCCGGTCCACAGGCGCCCTTTCCGCTGGTGGAACGTCAGCTCCGCGCGTAGCATCGAACATGCGTTCGACGAACACGGTGATGCCGCCCTGACCCCGCGGTCACGTCCCTCGTCGGAGGCGGGTTGCGGAGTGGCGGGACCCGCTGGAGGCCTCCGCGCCGGTGACGCTGCGGCGGCCGCGGGTGGTGGTCGAGCTGCTCACTCCCTCCCGGCTCCCCGGCACCGCCCCACCGGAGACGGCCGGGACCGGCCCGCCGGATCTTGCCCCCCGGCGGGGACGACGGACCGTTCTGAGCGCCACCCTGCCGCCTCCCGGAGGCGACAGATGTCGTAGTCCGGAGCGCCGGCGGTGGCCGCTCGAGGAGCGACGTCCGCCGGGTTCGCCCGGGCGCCGCCGGCCGTAGCGTGGAAGGACACGTGCTCACCCGGGTCGTCCCCGGACCGCTCGACGACGAAGGAGCACCACACCCCGTGCCAGCGCTGGACCAGTTGCCCGAGATCCGCACCGAGCTCTACATCGACGGGGAGGGGCGGGACGCGGACGACGCCCTCCAGGTCATCGACCCCTCCGACGGCGTCTCCGTCGTCGGCTTCGCCGCCGCGGCCAGCGCGAAGCAGGCCGAGGAAGCCGTCGCTGCCGCGCACCGCGCCTTCCCCGCCTGGGCCGCCCGCTCACCCCGGGAGCGCGCCGGGCTGCTCATGGCCGCGCTGGCCCCGCTCGATGCCGACCGC
>JAOPWO010000281.1 GCA_025965635.1 Modestobacter sp.
AGCGTGTGGAAGGTCCTGGTGGCACCCGGGACCGAGGTGGCCGCCGGGTTCTCCCTCGACATGGCCGTGCTGGAGCGGGCCCACGGCGTGGACGCCGTCGAGCTCGCCCTGGCCAGCGCCAGCGGTCGGCGTCCCCGGAGCACCCCGGCCGCCCAGCCGTGGGCCGCCGTCGCCGTCCAGTTGCGGTCAACCCTGCCGGCCGGTACCGCCGGCCGGGTGACCGGCCGGCTGCCCGACCTGCCTGGCCGCCCCACTGCGCCGTTGGTGGCGGTGCGCGGCTATGACCCCGGTGACCGGTTGGACGGCTGGTACGACGCGCTGCTGGCCACCGTCAGCGCGGCCGGACCGGACGCCGCCACGGCGGCACAGGCGGCCGGTGACGTCCTGACCGCACTGCCCGAGGCCGGCGTGCCGCACGACGGTGCGGAGATCTGCGCGACCCTGCGGCGGATCGCTTCCGCCCTCGTGCCCGGCGGCCCGGACCGGACCTGAGCACGCACCCCCCGATCCACGTGCTTACATGTGCCCTGACCGCCGCGCCCGGCGGTCGTTGCGGACGGGTTCAGGAGGCGCCGGTGGCGGTCGAGGAAATCCACGCCGAGATGGTCTCCAGCGTGTGGAAGGTCCTGGTGGCACCCGGGACCGAGGTGGCCGCCGGCGATACGTTGGTCATCCTCGAGTCCATGAAGATGGAGATCCCGGTGCTGACCGAGCGCGCCGGCACGGTAGGGGAGCTGCACGTGGTGGAGGGCGAGGTCCTCCAGGAGGGCGACCTCATCGCCACCGTCGTCCCGGTCTAGCTCCCGTCCCCGAGGCCAGGGCCCGGCGGCTCGGTTCACCGAGCCCGGCCACCCGTGGACCGACGGCGGACGAACGGTTCCGCCGCACCCCGCAGACCGGGTGGGCCCACGCACCTGCCTGGACGACCAACCAGGCGAGCCCGGCGAGTGGCGGGGGCAGCGAGGCTCGTCAACTACGCTCGACTGCACGATGAGCAGCCTCTCGGAACGTCTCACCCGCGGGCAGGCGAGTCCCTCGCAGGTCGACCACGCCCGCCGGCTGGTCGCCGACTGGCAGCTGCTGGCCGACCTCTCCTTCGCCGACCTCACGCTGTGGGTGCCGCTGCAGTCAGGCGCCTGGTGGTGCGTGGCGCAGGTGCGCCCGCTGACCGCACCCACCAGCCAGCCCGACGACCTGGTCGGCGCGGAGGCGACCGGAGCCGTCGCCGAGCCGCTGACCCGCGCGCACGCCGAGGAGCGCCCGGTCACCGAGGGTGACCCGGACTGGTCGGGCTCGAGTCCGCGCCGCCGTGAGGTCATCCCGGTCCGGCACGACGGGGTGGTGGTCGCCGTCCTGGCCAAGGACACGAACCTGGCCGCGACCCGCTCGCCGTCCACCCTCGAGTTGACCTACCTGGACATCGCCGCGGACCTCTCGCTGATGGTCGCGGCAGGCACCTTCCCGCCGCGGATGCTCGAGGACGCCGAGATGAGCCCGCGCGTCGGCGACGGCCTGGTGCGGCTGGACTCGGGCGGCAGAGCCGTCTACGCCAGCCCCAACGCGCTGTCGGCGTACCGCAGGATGGGACTGACCGGCGACGTGGTCGGCGCCGACCTGGCGGAGGTGACCCGTCGGGCGTCGGAGGACCGGGTGGCCGGCGAGGCCGTCGCGGCCAGCATCGGCGCCGCTGTGGCGGGCCGCTTCCCCGAGCCGATGGACGTCGAGAACGACGCCGCCACCATGCTCGTGCGGGCGCTGCCGCTGCAGGCGCCGGGCGGCGAGGCGGGTGCTCTGGTGCTCGTGCGGGACGTGACCGACGTCCGGCGCCGGGACCGGGCGCTGATGACCAAGGACGCGACCATCCGGGAGATCCACCACCGGGTGAAGAACAACCTGCAGACGGTGGCGGCGCTGCTGCGCCTGCAGGCCCGGCGGATGACCGAACCGGCCGCGCGTGCCGCCCTCGAGGAGTCGGTGCGCCGCGTCGCGTCCATCGCCGTCGTGCACGAGACGCTGGCCGGCAGCCGCGAGGACGTGGTCGGGGTGGACGAGGTGCTGGACCAGGTGGTCCCGATGCTCGGCGACGTGGCCTCGGTCGGCCCGGCGGCGCGGATCCGCCGGGTGGGGCGGTTCGGCGAGCTGCCGGCCGCCGCCGCGACGCCGCTGGTGATGGCGGTGACGGAGCTGCTGCAGAATGCGGTGGGTCACGCGTTCGAGGACGGTCGAGCAGGGACGATCGAGCTGTCGGCCGAACGGGACGGCGACGACCTCGTCGTCCGGGTGCGGGACGACGGGCGGGGGCTGCCGGCGGGCTTCGACCTGGCCGCGAGCACCGGCCTGGGTCTGCAGATCGTGCGGACCCTGGTCACCAGCGAACTCCACGGTTCGTTGGTCATGGGCGCACCCGAGAGCGGAGGACCGGGGACCGAAGTGGTGTTGACGCTGCCCGGAGCCGGCCGGCCGCGCCGTTGACGAAAGACCCCGCTGCCCCCGGCGCTCGCAAGCTCGCGGCGGGGGCAGCGGGGTCCTCCCACTGCCGGATGGTGCAGACTTCCCGGCGGTGCGGACGGGCTACTAGGCGGTGCGGACCCGGGTGCGGGCCGTGCGGCGCTTGAGGGCGCGGCGCTCGTCTTCGGAGAGCCCTCCCCAGACGCCGGAGTCCTGGCCGGAGCTCAGGGCCCACTCCAGGCACGACTGCATGACCGGGCAGCGTCGGCACACGGCCTTGGCCTGCTCGATCTGCACGACCGCGGGGCCTGTCGTCCCGATCGGGAAGAAGAGCTCGGGGTCCTCGTCGCGGCAGAGGGCGCGGTGGCGCCAGTCCATGGCCGTGTACTCCTTGGTGTCGTCTGATTGGTCGGCTGCCGGTCGAAGACCGTCATGGCAGGCTGGCGTCGGTCCACAGCGCCGTGAACGGCGACTGCCTGCCTTGTTACCGGCCGGTTGCTTGCTTGTGATGCTTTCACGAGTCGACGCACTGTCAAGGAGATCAGCAGCTTCGTCAGGCCTCGTGAGAGCAAGCTCACCACGGGTGCGGGCAGCCCGCCACTCGTCGCTTACCCGACGGCCGGCCGTCGATCCAGCAGTCCACGCCCCCGGAATCGTGACAACTCACACAACGACGCGCAGCGCCTCCGGCACGGAGCGCAACCGCAACCCCGTGGCGGTGCCCAGGTGATCGCCGTCCATCTGCCAGCCCTGCGCCCGTGACGCGGTCAGCTCCAGCTCCGGCAGGTCGTGCCAGCGGTGCACACCCCGTCCCCGGGCATCCGGTCGCGCTGCCATGACCTGACGGACGTGGTGCAGCATGCGCAGCACGCCGAGCCGGCCCATCGCGAACAGGTCCAGGCCGCCGTCGAAGGACGCAGCGGGGTTCGGGTCGATCGGCCGGGCGCCCAGGTAGCTCCACGGGCTGACGTTCGACACGAGGGCGAGGAACAGCCCGTCGACGGGGGGCTCCCCGGGCACGGTCAGCGTGATCGGCGGACGACGGCGGTCGCGGCCGAGCAGGAAGGCGTTCACCCCGGCCCGCACGTACAGGGCGCCGGTCGAACGACGGCCGCGGGCGCGCTGGGCCTCCACGCGGGCGATGACGTCGGCGTCGAAGCCCATGCCTGCGGCGAAGACGAACCAGCGCGGGTCGGACCAGGTGCCGTCGGTCTCCGCGGACGCGGTGCCCAGCGACACCAGGCGGGTGCGACCGGCCCGCAGCGAGTCGAGGATCTCGCCGGTGGCCTCCACGGGATCGCGGGACCGGCCCAGTGCCCGGGAGAAGACGTTGGTGGAGCCGCCGGGGACGACCGCGAGGGTCGGCACGTGAGCCCCCGGACCGGAGACGAGCAGCCCGTTGGCCGCCTCGTTCACCGTGCCGTCCCCACCGAGGGTGACGACGACGTCGACGCCCTCGCGGGCCGCCTGCTCGGCCAGTTCGCGGGCGTGGCCGCGGTGCTCGGTCTCGGCCACGTCGAGCTTGAGCTCACTCGACAGCGCGCGGGCCAGCACGTCCCGGACCTTGCGGTTGGTGGTGGTCGCTGCCGGGTTCGCCACCAGCAGCGCTCGCATGGACCCCAACATAGCCAGCGTCCCCGTCCGGCCCGTCCCCGGTCCGGGGGCCGCGGCGTAATCTCGGCGCCGTGGCAGGCCAGGAGGACGAGGTGGTGCCGGGTCGCCGGGTGCGCCCGCGCGTGGACAGCCTGCTCGGCGCTGCCGCTGCACCCGGGCCGGAGCGGCAACGCCCGCAGGCCGAGGTGCCCGGTGCGGTGCGCCGGGCCGCCCTGGTCGTGGCCGTCGAAGCCGCCGCGCTCGCAGCCCTCGCGCTGGTGCTGCTCTGGCTGACCGTGACCAGCGAGCCCGAGAGCACGGGACGGGCGCTGGCCGAGGTCGTCTACGTGAGCCTCGGTGCGGGGCTGCTCGGCGCGGCCGCCGTGGGTCTCTGGCGGCTGTCCGGCTGGGCGCGCGGGCCGGTGGTGGTGCTGCAGATCCTGCTGGGGCTGCTCGGGTACACCCTGGCGTTCGAGGCCGACCGGCCGTTGATCGGTGTCCCGGTGCTGGCCCTGGTCATCTCGGAGCTCTACCTGCTGCTCACGCCCGAGGCCCGGCTGGCGTTCTTCCACCGCTGAACCGGCTGCTGCAGGAGCGAGCCTGCGAGCGGTGGGGGCCGGGGTCCTTCCCGATAGGTCCTCGGGTGGTGAAGAGCAGGACATCCCCCTGTCGTGGTCGACCGGCGCGGTGTCCCGACCACGGCAGGGAGATGTCGGTGTCCAGCCGAAGGTGGCTCTCCCGCGGTGCTGACCGCCGCGATGCACGGCTGACCCGGCTGCGGCAGGTGCTGCCCCGCGAGCACGCGATCCCGGCGTTCTGGTGACCAGCATCCCGGGGCTTCCCGCGGTCGGTGCCGCGGCGCTTCCGGTGGAGACCGGCGACCTGACGCGGTTCCCCCAGCCGGGCGCTGGTCGAGCGCGCCCGGCCCTGCCCCGGGAGATCTGCCTCCGGCAGCTACGCGGGCAGGACCACCAGCAGCGGCCGCGCCGCCAACCCGCCCACCGACACCCGGGCCCGCACCGCCGTGGCCGGCAGCCGCTCCGGCAGCCGCTCCGGCACCTGTTCGCCGTGGTCACCACGCACACCGCCTGGGACCCCCACATCGCCCGCGGCGCCGTCGATCCCCGGAACCAGGTGAGGGCCCCCGCCGCCTGACGCGACGCCGACGAAGGACGGGACGAGCTCGCACGTCCCGGGGACGCGGTGACCCCCCACGCCCTCAACCGGCCAAGACAGGACCGACCTCGTCCTCATGGGTTGCTCAGACGAGGTCGATGACGTCGGCGATCGAGTCCATGATCCGGCCGGGACGGAACGGGAAGCGGGTCACGTCCGATGCCTTGGTCGATCCGGTGAGCACGAGCACCGTGTCCAGGCCGGCCTCGATGCCGGCGACGATGTCGGTGTCCATCCGGTCACCGATCATCGTCGTGGACTCGGAATGGCCGTCGATCCGGTTCAGCGCGCTGCGGAACATCATCGGGTTCGGCTTGCCGACGAAGTACGGTTCGGCGCCGGTGGCCTTGGTGATCATGGCGGCCACCGCGCCGGTCGCCGGCAAGGGCCCCTCGGGCGAGGGTCCGGTGACGTCGGGGTTGGTGGCGATGAACCGGGCGCCGCGCTCCACCAGCCGGATCGCCCGGGTGATGCTCTCGAAGCTGTACGTCCGGGTCTCGCCGAGCACCACGTAGTCCGGATCGGTGTCGGTGAGCGTGTACCCGGCGTCGTGCAGGGCGGTGGTCAGCCCGGCCTCCCCGACGACGAAGGCGGAGCCGCCCGGCAGCTGCGAGGCCAGGAAGTCGGCCGTCGCCAGGGCCGAGGTCCAGATGAAGTCCTCCGGCACCTGCAGTCCACTGCGCGCCAGCCGGGCCGACAGGTCACGGGGGGTGAAGATCGAGTTGTTGGTCAGCACCAGGAACCGGCGCTGCCGGTCGACCAGCCGCTGCAGGAACTCCGCGGCACCGGGCAGGGCCAGCCCCTCGTGGACGAGCACGCCGTCCATGTCGGTCAGCCAGCACTGGGACTCGCCGCGCTCGGTCGCCATGGCCCTCCGTGCGTTCGGGGTGGTCATCGGTGGTCGGCCGCGAACCGGGGGAGGGCGTCTCCGGTGAGCCGGAAGACCGTCCACCCGTCCATCGGCACGGCGCCGGCGGCCCGGTAGAAGTCGATGGACGGGGTGTTCCAGTCCAGCACCGACCACTCCAGCCGGGAGTAGCCCCGCGTCACGCACTCCTCGGCCAGCGTGCGGAGCAGTTCACGGCCCAGCCCGCTGCCGCGATGGCCGGGGCGCACGTAGAGGTCCTCCAGGTGGATGCCGTGCGTACCGCGCCAGGTGGAGAAGTTCAGGAACCACAGCGCGAAGCCGGCGAGTCCGCCGTCCGTGGCCCCGTCGGCCACGGCCACGTGCCCGAACAGCGCCGGGGACCCACCGAACAGCGCCTCGCGCAGCTGGTCGTCGGTCATCAGTGCCTCGTGCTCGGCCTCCTCGTACCCGGCCAGCTCCCGCACCATCACCGACACCGCCGGGACGTCGTCGGGACGGACGGGTCGCACGGTCACGACAGCGCCTCCCGGATCCGGGACGGCACCAGGCGCGCCAGCGGTGCCGCCATCGGCACCAGCACCGGGGACAACAGGTAGCCGTAGGCCAGCAGGCACCCGGTGAGCACCGGTACGGTGGCCAGCCCGACGGCCACGAGCACCGCGGCGGCGATGAGGCCGTACGGCTTGCCGCTCTTCGGGCTGACCAGCGACCGGAACGACCGGTAGCGGATGGTGCTCACCATCAGCAACCCGGGGACGGCCACGACCAGCAGCACCCACAGCCGGTCGCGCCCCTCCATCTGGTCGGCGAACGCGAAGACGCTGGCCAGCACGACCCCGGCAGCCCCGGGGCTGGGCAGCCCGGTGAAGTACCGCTTGTCCGCCGTCGGGTCGATCGTCGTATTGAAGCGGGCGAGCCGGATGGCCGCGCACGCCACCCACAAGAAGCAGACGATCCAGCCGAGCGCGTCCAGCTCGTCCCGGCCGTCGGAGAAGAGGGCGAACGCCAGCAGCGCCGGGGCCAGCCCGAAGGACACCAGGTCGGCCAGGGAGTCGAACTGCAGCCCGAAGGGGGACACCGCGCCCACCAGCCGGGCCACCGCGCCGTCGGCGATGTCGAAGAGCACCGACAGGCCCACCAGCACGCAGGCCAGCCCGTACGAGCCGCGGAAGGCGACCAGGATCGCGCCGAATCCGCACATCATGTTGGCCAGCGTGAACAGGCTCGGCAGTGACGAGCGCGCCCGTCGCCGGCTCACGCGCACCGACCCACGGACGAACTCCACGGTGGTCGTGCGTCGTGTCGGTGGCATCAGAGGACGGACCTCCTCAGCTGGGACCGGACCAGCGTGCGATCACGGTCTCGCCGCCCCGCACCCGCTGACCCACGGTGACCGGAACCGTACAACCGCGCGGGACGAAGACGTCCATCCGTGAGCCGAACTTCATCAGGCCCATCCGCTGCCCGGTGGCCAGCTGGTCACCGGGCACCACCCGGGTCACGATCCGCCGGGCCAGCACCCCGACCACCTGCCGGAACACCACAGTCCGGTCTCCGTCCCGGAGCCAGATCTCGCTCCGCTCGTTGCGGTGGGCGCTCTCCTTGCGGTACGCGGCGAGGAAGCTGCCCGGGCGGTAGCTCGTGGACGTCACGTGCCCGCGGTACGGCGAGCGGTTGACGTGCACGTCGACCACCGACAGGAAGATGCTCACCTGCTGCCAGTCGCCCTCGGGGGCCACCCCGGGCTGCGGCTCACCGGCGACCATCACCACGCCGTCGGCCGGGGCGAGGACGTCCTCGGCGGCCGGCGGTTCGCGGTCGCACCGTCGGTCGGGGTCGCGGAAGAACACGGCCATGTAGGCCGCCAGGGCCAGCCAGGGCCAGGTGATCGCGCGGACCCAGCGCCGCCCGGTGGCCCGGCCGAGACCGGCGAACGTAGCGGCGGAGGCCAGCGGGACGGCGAGGAAGGGCCACCCGGCCCGGTCGATGTGCATCGCGTTCCGAGGCTACCGGTCCGTGGTCGGCGAGCTCGCGGCGTCCGGCTCAGGCGGGCGCCGAGGCGAGGTGCGGGTCGGCGCCCTGTTCGGTGGTGCGCCCGCGCGGCGGGCCGCCGTACCAGTCGAGGCAGATCATGGTGGCGTCGTCGCGGAGGTCGCCCCCCGTCTCCTGCAGGACGGCGGCTCCGAGGGCGAGCACCACCTCCCGCGGGTGCAGGTCGGCGGTGTCGGCCAGGGCCCGGGCGACATCGAGGTTGACCGCATTGCGCTCCTGCATGCCGTCGGTGAGGAAGATGATGCGGTCACCGGGCTCCAGCGGGAAGCGCTGGACCCGGAAGGACTTGCCGGGCAGGACCCCGAAGGGCGGGTCGACGCGCAGCTGCACCTCCTCGACCTGGCCGTCGCGCAGCCGCAGCGGGAGGACGTGTCCGGCATTGACGATCGATGCCGCGCCGGTGTGCAGGTCGACCCGGATCAGCTGCCCGGTGACGAACTGCCCGGCTGGGGCGTTCTCGGCGAGGGAGTCGTTGGCGTATGCGGCCTGTTCGGCGAGGTCCATGCCGCCGCGGCGCCCGTTGCGCAGGCTGCCCACCAGCAGGGTGGCCAGAAGGGACGCGCCGACCTGGTGGCCGACGGCATCGGTGATCGACAGATGCAGCGAGTCGCGGTCCAGGTTGTAGTCGAACGTGTCCCCGCCCACCGAGCTGGCCGGCTCCAGCCAGCCGGCCAGGGTGAACTGCCCTGCCTCGCAGGTGTAGGACGCCGGGAGCAGCCGGCGCTGGATCTCCGCGGCCAGCGCGAAGGGCGTGGAGCGCTGCCCCCACTCGAAGACGTCGGTGTGCCGGCGCGCGGCGATGACCACGTAGGCCAGGGCGTGGGCCCCGGTGCGGATGTCGGCGACCTGCTGATCGGAGGGGGGCCGCGGCAGGACGAGCTCGATCACCCCGATCGCGTCACCGCGGTCGGTGACCGGCACGACCATCCGGGCACCGTCGCCGTCCGCCTGGACGTCGGCCTGCTGCGTCCGCAGTACCTGCTCGTAGACGGTGCCGGCCAGCGGCAACGTCTCGGCCTGCTCCACCCCGTGCCCGCGCGCGCCCTCGACCAGGTCGGCAGCGGTGAGCCGGACGACCGCCCGGCCGGTGAAGTCGGTGATCAGCAGGGCCACGGTGCTTGCCTGGACCATCTCGCCGAGGGCGGCGGCGACTGCCTCCACCGCATCGATGGGTGCTGCGCTCTCGACCTTCTCCAACAGCTGGCCGACGTCGATCACTGAACCCTCCGAGCCGCGCATTGGCTGACCCTAGGCGTGGGCGCGACGTCGCCGCGGTGGGGGCTCAGGCCAGGACGGCACTGCCGGGCCGCCCACGAGGACGACCCGGCAGTCAGGCCCCGGGACGGGGCCCCTCCTCAGGCGGCTGCCTTGGTCTCCCAGAAGATCTTGTCGATCTCGGCGATGTAGTCGAGCAGCTTCTGGCCCTCGGCCGGGTCCATGCTGCCCTTGCCGCCGGCCGCGCCGGCCTGCTTGGTCGCCTTGTTGAACAACTCGTGGAGGTGCGGGTACTTCTCGAAGTGCGGGTGCTTGAAGTAGTCGGTCGACTGCACCCACAGGTGGTGCTTCACCAGGTCCGAGCGCTGCTCCTTGATCAGGATGGCGCGGGTCCGGAAGGCCGGGTCCTCGTTGGCCTGGTACTTCTCCTGGATGGCCTTGACGCTTTCAGCCTCGATGCGGGCCTGGGCAGGGTCGTACACGCCGCAGGGGAGGTCGCAGTGTGCGGTGGCCTCCACGGCGGAGAACATGCGGAACAGGCGCACGGAACTACCTCCGGAACTCGTGGGGAAACGATCGTCTGCGACCCTACTCGCGGTGATCAGGGAGAACACGTCGGCCGGTCCGGCTCCGGGCAGGCCTCCGGAGCTACCCACCCGCTGGGTCCTGGCCCGGGTGACCGGACCCTCGATGTCACCCACGGTGCGGCACGGTGACCGGCTGCTGGTCCGCCGCGTCGGTCCACGCGACCCGGTCGCCCCCGGGAGCGTGGTGCTCGCCCGCTTCCCGGCGCGCCCCGGCCTCCTGGTGGTCAAGCGGGTGGTCCGGGAGGCGGCCGGCGGCCACTGGGTGCAGGGGGACAACCTCCTGGTCACCGACGACAGCCGAGCGTTCGGCGCCGCCGTCGTCGTCGGCCGGGTGGTCGGCCGCCTGTGGCCGCGGCCCGGCCGGCTACCGGCCGCCGCGGACTGACGTGGAACGGGGGACCGGCGGCCTACGCTGCTCTACCCTCCGCGCCATGGCCAACGGGCATGCAGACCCTCCCGACCGATTCGCCGACGACCCCGCTTTCGCGGTGCACGAGGGCGGCAAGCTCACCGTGCGCGGTACCCGGCCGATCACCTCGATCGCGGACCTCGCGCTCACCTACACCCCCGGCGTGGCCCGGGTGTCCAGCGCCATCGCCGCCGAGCCCGGGCTCGCCCGCCGGTTCACCTGGGCGCCGCGGGTGGTCGCCGTCGTCTCCGACGGGACGGCGGTGCTCGGCCTCGGCGACATCGGGCCGTCCGCCTCGTTGCCGGTGATGGAGGGCAAGGCCTGTCTGTTCAGCGAGTTCGCCGGGTTGGATGCCGTGCCGATCGTGCTGGACACCAAGGACGCCGACCAGATCGTCGAGATCGTCGCCGCGCTGGCGCCGTCGTTCGGCGGCATCAACCTCGAGGACATCAGCGCGCCCCGCTGCTTCGACATCGAGACCCGGCTGCGCGAGCGGCTGGACATCCCGGTGATGCACGACGACCAGCACGGGACGGCGATCGTGGTGCTGGCCGCGCTGCGCAACGCCGCGCGGGTCACCGGCCGGACGCTGGGCGACCTGCGGGTGGTCATCGCCGGCGCCGGTGCGGCCGGCGTGGCTGCGGCCAAGATCCTGCTCGGCGCGGGAGTCGGTGACCTCGCCGTCGCCGACTCCCGGGGGGTGCTGCACGCCGGGCGAGCCGATCTCCCCGAGGTGAAGAAGTGGATCGCGGAGAACACCAACCGGGCCGGCCTGGCCGGCTCGATGGTCGGGGCGCTGGCGGGGGCCGACGTCTACATCGGCCTGTCCGGGGGCTCGGTGCCGGAGGCGGCGATCGCCTCCATGGCCGAGGGCTGCATCGTCTTCTCGCTGGCCAACCCGATACCGGAAGTCGACCCGGAGATGGCGGCGCGGTACGCCGCCGTCGTCGCCACCGGACGCAGCGACCTGCCCAACCAGATCAACAACGTGCTGGCGTTCCCCGGCGTCTTCCGTGGGGCCATCGACGCCGGCGCACGCAGCATCACCGAGGAGATGAAGCTGGCCGCGGCGGCGGCGATCGCCGACGTGGTGGGCGACGAGGTGCGCACCGACTACATCGTGCCCAGCCCGCTGGACCGCCGGGTGGCCACCGCGGTCGCCGAGGCCGTGGCGGCCTGCGCCCGCCGGGAGGGCGTGACCCGCGACTGAGCCAGGCCGCTCAGCCGCGGGCGGCGAACAGATCCACGATCGGGTCCAGGGCGCCACGGGCGCCGGTGTTGAGGAACAGGAAGGCAACCGTCAGCACGCTGAAGAGCGGGACGAGGACCGCCTTCTCCACGAACGCGCCGGTTCGCAGGTGGATGGGGGAGAGCCGGCTGCGCCTCACCAGCCAGAACAGCGGGACCGGGATGCCCTCCTTGGTGAGGAAGTCGCCACCGATGTGCGTCAGCACGCCGACGGCGACCGCTCCGGGCAACCAGCCGGGGCTGGGGCTGTGGTCGAGCAGCAGCCAGGCGCTGCCCCAGGCGAGGGCCAGGTTGCCGATGACGGTGTTCTCCGCGCGGCCCGGGATGACGAAGTGCAGCGCGCGCAGGGCCAGTCCGATGGCCAGGGCCAGCACCAGCAGGCTGGACCAGTAGGCGCCGGACGCCGCCCAGGCCAGGAGGCCGAGGACGAGCGGCCCGAGCACCGCGTCGTGGGTCCCCCAGCGGTGCCCCCGGGCGACGGCGTTGACGAGCCCCGAGGGTGCGTCGGTGAGCGGTCCCCACATCCGGGAGATGGTCGAGCCCCGCTGATCCAGGTCGGGCAGCATGGCGAACCCGCCGACGGCGGCGACCCACGCGGCCTGGGCGACGGCGCCGTGCACCGGAGCCCACGGCAGGGTCGCGGCTCCGGCAGCCAGACCGGACAGGGCATGCGAGTGACCGAGCATCACCGAAGGGTGACCGCGCGCGCCTGACCAGCGGGGGAGGCGCGCCCAGCGTCCGGGGAACGGAGACGTGAACGGGGCCGCGGGGCGCCCAGCGGACATGCCCGAAGCGGCTCAGCCCCGGCCGGGACGCACCCTGGCCGCGGTGCACCCTGGCCGCGGTGCGATCCGGAGGATCGCACCGCGCTCAGTCGTCGCCTGTACCGCCGCGGGCCAGCCAGGTGGCCAACCGCTCGATCGGCACCTCGAAGTCGGGGTGCTCGTCGACGAAGGCCTGGAGCTGGTCGGCCAGCCAGGCGAGGGAGACCTCTTCCTCGCCCCGGCGGCCGGCCAGCTCCTCGATCCCGCGGTCGGTGAAGTACATACGGTGATTCTTGCAGCCCGACTGCGGCGCGAGGCCATTCGGTTCGCACCGGGTTTCGACACGCCGGTCGCGACCTCGTTCCTCGGACGCGCGGCTCGCTCAACCACCAGTCGAACGA
>JAOPWO010000294.1 GCA_025965635.1 Modestobacter sp.
GCGTCCTCGGCGGTGAGACCCGGCGGATCCGCTACGCCAAGCAGTCCCCGACGGTGATCATGCTGGCCGGTCTGCAGGGGGCCGGTAAGACGACGCTGGCCGGCAAGCTGGGCCGCTGGCTGAAGGCACAGGGGCACACGCCGCTACTGGTCGCCGCCGACCTGCAGCGGCCCAACGCCGTGCAGCAGTTGTCCGTGGTGGCGGGCCAGGCCGGGGTGGACGTCTTCGCCCCCGAGCCGGGCAACGGGGTCGGCGACCCGATCGCGGTGGCGGCGCAGTCGATCGAGTACGCCCGCCGCACCATGCACGACGTCGTCGTCGTCGACACCGCCGGCCGGCTGGGCATCGATGCGGAGCTGATGGCGCAGGCCGCCGGCATCCGCGACGCCGTCCAGCCCGACGAGACGCTGTTCGTCGTCGACGCGATGATCGGCCAGGACGCCGTCACCACCGCGACCGCGTTCCAGGAGGGCGTCGGCTTCACCGGCGTCGTCCTCACCAAGCTCGACGGCGACGCCCGCGGCGGTGCCGCGCTGTCGGTCCGGCACGTGACCGGCCAGCCGATCATGTTCGCCTCGACCGGTGAGAAGCTCGCCGACTTCGACGTCTTCCACCCCGAGCGGATGGCCTCGCGCATCCTGGGCATGGGCGACGTCCTCACCCTCATCGAGCAGGCCGAGCAGGCGTTCGACGCCGACCAGGCCGAGGCGATGGCCGGCAAGCTCGCCTCCCGCGAGGGCTTCACCCTCGAGGACTTCCTCGAGCAGATGCTGGCCATCCGCAAGATGGGCCCGATCGCGAACCTGCTCGGCATGCTGCCCGGCGCCGGTCAGATGAAGGAGCAGCTCAAGCAGGTCGACGACCGCGACCTCGACCGCACCGCGGCGATCATCCGCTCGATGACGCCGGCCGAACGCGTCACGCCGAAGATCATCAACGCCTCGCGGCGGGTGCGCATCGCCAACGGCTCCGGGGTCAGCGTCACCGACGTCAACCAGCTGCTGGAGCGGTTCACCCAGGCCCAGAAGATGATGGGCCAGATGGCCGGCAGCATGGGGCTGCCGGGCATGGGCCCCATGTCCAAGAAGCAGCGCGGGCGGCAGATGCAGGCCAAGAGCGGCAAGAAGGGCAAGGGGAAGGGCAAGGGCGGTCCGGCCCGGCGGCCGATCGGTGCCCCCGGCGGGATGCCCGGTGGCGGCTTTCCCGGTGGCGGCTTTCCCGGTGGCGGGATGCCCGGGGGGATGCCCGGACTGCCGTCCGGTCAGGGGCTGCCGGACCTGACCAAGCTGAACTTCGACCAGTTCAAGGACGAGCGGCCCGGCCGGTGAGCACAGGGCAGCTGCCCGATCAGCCCCCCGCCCTCCACCTCGCCGGGGTGCTGCTGCCCGAGGGTGGGCACCGGGACGTCTGGGTGCGGGGTGGCCGGATCACGTTCGACCCGGTGCCGGGGGCGGAGACGGTCAGCCGGGGCGGTTTCCTGCTGCCCGGGCTGGTCGATGCGCACTGCCACGTCGGCATCGCTCGCGGCGGGACCCCGACCGAGGACCTCGCCGGGGCACGCGAGCAGGCGCTCGTCGAGCGCGCCGCCGGGGTGCTGGCGCTGCGTGACTGCGGCTCCCCGGTCGACACCCGGGCGCTGGACGACGACCTCGACCTCCCGCGGATCGTGCGCGCCGGCCAGCACCTCGCCGCGCCGCGGCGCTACATCCCCGGGCTGGCCGTCGAGCTGGAGCCGGCCGACCTGGTCGCCGAGGTGCGGGTGCAGGCCCGGCGCGGCGACGGCTGGGTGAAGCTGGTGGGCGACTGGATCGACCGCGGCGTCGGCGACCTGGCCCCCGAGTGGCCGGCCGACGTGCTGGCCGCGGCGATCGCGGCCGCCCACGACGAGGGCGCCCGGGTCACCGCGCACACCTTCGGCACCGACGCCCTGCCCGGCCTCATCGGCGCCGGCATCGACTGCATCGAGCACGGCACCGGACTGACCGAGGAGCTGATCGGCACGATGGCCGCCCGTGGTACCGCCGTCGTCCCGACGCTGGTGAACGTCGCCCACTTCCCGGGCTTCGCGGCGGCCGGGGAAGCGAAATTCCCGGCGTACGCCTCGACCATGCGCCGGCTGCACGCCGGCTCGGGTGCGGTGGTGCGGGCCGCGTACGAGGCCGGGGTCCCCGTCTTCGCCGGCACCGACGCCGGCGGCGGGATCGACCACGGACTGGTCGCCGAGGAGATCCGCGCCTTGCACGCGGCCGGGTTGCCGGCTGAGGCGGCGCTGGCCGCCGGGTCGTGGGCGGCACGCACGTGGCTCGGGCTGCCCGGCATCGAGGAGGGCGCGCCCGCCGACCTCGTCGTCTACGCCACCGACCCGCGCGCCGACCTCGACACGCTGCAGCGACCGCAGCGGACCGTGCTGCGAGGCCGCGTCGTCGGCTGACCGACCCGCTCAGCCGGCGGGCGGTCCCAGCTCCAGGACCACCGTCGCGCCGCGGGGCGAGTCCACCAGCCGCAGCGCACCCCCCGAGGCCTCGGCGGTGCGCCGGGCGATGTCCAGTCCCAGGCCCGTCGAGCCGGTGCCGCTGCGGCCCCGCCCGAGGGTGTCCCCGTGCGCCGGGAGGCCCGGGCCGGAGTCGGTGACGAGCACCTCCGCACCACCACCGGACCGGGGCCGGACGGCGACGCCGAAGGCCGTGCCCTCTGCCGTGTGCGCGAAGACGTTGCCCAGCAGCGCGTCGACGGCGGCGCCCAGGTCGGGGGACGGTGCCCGGACCGGCAGCGGGCCGTCGGCCAGGTCGACCGTCGCCGCCCGGCCCTCCTCGTCGGCCAGCACCGACCAGAACGCCACCCGGTCGGCGACCGTCGCCACGGCGTCGCAGCCGGCGCCCAGTCCCTCGCGCACCGTCCGGCGGGCCTCGGTGATCACCTCGTCGACTCCCCGGCTGACCGCGTCCACGCCGGCGAGCAGCCGTTCCCGGTGCTCGCCGGGCAGCGCCTCGACGTCCAGCCGGAGGGCGGTCAGCGGCGTGCGCAACCGGTGCGCGAGGTCGGCGGCGTCCTCCCGCCCGGCGACCAGCAGCTCGCCGATCCGGCCGGCCAGCCGGTTGAGCGCGGCGCCGACGGAGCGGACCTCGGGTGGACCCGACGGGGCCACCCGGGCCGTCAGGTCGCCACTGCCCAGCCGGTGCGCCGTCGTCGCCAGGTCGGTGACCGGCCGGGTCAGGGAGCGGGCGAGCCGGTCGGCGACCAGCAGGGCGAGCACCAGCAGCACGATCCCCAGCCCGCTCAGGACCAGCCAGGTGCGGGTCACCCCGGCACCGAGCTGGTCGGCCGGGACGAGCACCTCGATGACCGCCGCCCCGTCAGCCCGCCGCACCGGCTGGACCAGCCGGGTGCCGTCGACCGCCTCCCGCACCGAGGCGGTGGTCGGCTGCTCGGCGGCGTCCAGCGCACCCGGGCCGCCGATCCAGGTCCCGTCGGTCCAGCGCACGGCGACACTGCTCGCGCCGTCGGACGCGCCGACCAGGGTCGCGGCCACGTCCTCCCGCCGGTCGAGCCCGACCGAGGGGATGAGGAACTGCAACTGCGCCTGCCCGGCGTCCAGTGCCCGGGCCTCGGCCACCCGGGCGACCAGCGAGGCGGCGGGGAGCAGGAACGCCAGCAGCACGATCGACGTGGTGGCCGCCACCAGCAGCGTGATCTGGCGCCTCACGAGCCGGGCTCGGCCAGGCGGACGCCGACGCCGCGGACGGTCTGCAGCAGCCGGGGGTCGGCCGCGGACTCGCCGAGCTTGCGGCGCAGCCAGGAGAGATGCACGTCCACCGTCTTGTCCGACCCGCCGTACGGGAGCCGCCACACCTCGCTGAGCAGCTCGCGCCTGGAGACCACGGTGCCGGCCCGGGTGGCCAGGTACGCCAGCAGGTCGAACTCCTTGGGCGACAGCTCGACCGGCGTTCCGGCGTGGGTCACCCGGCGGCTGCGCGGGTCGAGCGTGAGGTCGCCCACCGTCACCGGGACGGGCGCGCCGTCGGTGGCCCCCGCGGCCCGGCGCAGGACCGCGCGGATGCGGGCGTCGAGCTGGCCGGCCGGGAAGGGCTTGAGCACGTAGTCGTCCGCGCCCGCGTCGAGGGCCTCGACCACGCTGTCGTCGTCGTCCCGGGCGGTGGCGACGATGACCGGGACGGCGGAGACCGCGCGCAGCATGCGCAGCAGCTCGCGCCCGTCGAGGTCGGGCAGCCCGAGGTCCAGGACGACGAGGTCGGGCCGGTCCTCCACCGCCTGCCGCAACCCGGCCAGAGCCGTGCCCGCCGAGCTCACCACGTGGCCGCGTTCGCGCAGCGCCCGGATCAGCGCGGTGCGGATGCGCTCGTCGTCCTCGACGACCAGGAGCTGGGCCACGAGGCGACGCTAACGCCGACGGCGCCGGCACGGAGCCACCCGGCACCCGGTCGGGTGAGGTCGTCCGTTGCCTTGACCCGGTCTTAGCGTGGCCTTGACCGAACCGGCGGCAGGCTCTGCCCCATGAAGCGAACCCTTGCACTCGGAGCCGCCTGGACCGCCGCCGCGGCTGTGGCGGTCGGCCTCGGCTTCCTCGCCGTCTCCCTCGTCGACGCCTCGGCGTCCTCCGGCACGCAGCCGGTCGCGGCGACGTCCTCGGCGACGTCCCCGCCGGCGGCCGCCTCGTCCACGAGCCCGTCGGTGACCGGCGCCCCGGGTCCGGTGCCCGGGCCGGACCCCGCCACGCCCGGCGTCACCCTCGAGCAGGTGACCGTCGGCGGGACCGTGCTGGCCGGCTGCACCGACGGGCTGCCGGTGCTGGCCAGCGCGCCGTCCCCCGGGTGGTGGGTCGACGACTCCAGCGACCGGCACGAGGTCGAGTTCGAGGACGGCGCCACGAAGGTCGAGGTGGACGTCTCCTGTGCCGGCGGCAGCCCGCTGTTCTCCGTCGAGGGCCCGCGCGCGGACAGCAGCTCCCGCCCGGCATCCCCGACCTCTGCCTCGAGCGGCGATGACTCCGACGGCCGGCGGGGCGGCGGGCACGGCTCCGACGACTGAGCGCGTCGTCACCCTTCGGGCGCCCCGGGCCGCGGGCCCACCCACGGGTACCGACGACGACGCAGTCGGCGGGGGCCCCGGCGCGGGGACCGGAGGCTCCCGGCCGGGGCACGGGAAGGGGCCTCAGCGCCACTGCGGCAGGGCACCTGCCTGCGGCCGGCGCCCGTAGGGCGACAATCGGCATCGTGCTCCTTCGGATGTCGACCCTGTTCCTGCGGACCCTGCGTGACGACCCGGCCGACGCGGAGGTGCCCAGCCACCGGCTCCTCGCCCGCGGCGGCTACATCCGGCGGGCCGCGCCCGGTGGGTTCACCTGGCTGCCGCTGGGCTGGCGGGTGTTCCGCAACGTGGAGCGCATCGTCCGCGAGGAGATGGACGCGATGGGTGCCCAGGAGGTCCACTTCCCGGCGCTGCTGCCCCGCGAGCCCTACGAGGCGACCGGCCGATGGACCGAGTACGGCCCCAACCTCTTCCGGCTGCAGGACCGCCGCGGCAACGACTTCCTCCTCGGGCCGACCCACGAGGAGATGTTCACGCTGCTGGTCAAGGACCTGTACTCGTCGTACAAGGACCTGCCGCTGTCGCTCTACCAGATCCAGACCAAGTACCGGGACGAGGCGCGACCGCGGGCCGGGCTGTTCCGCGGCCGCGAGTTCACCATGAAGGACAGCTACTCCTTCGACGTCGACGACGCCGGGCTGAACCGCTCCTACGCCGCGCACCGGGCCGCCTACATCAAGATCTTCGACCGGCTCGGTCTGGAGTACGTGATCGTCTCAGCGATGTCCGGGGCGATGGGCGGCTCCCGGAGCGAGGAGTTCCTGCACCCGACCGCGATCGGCGAGGACACCTTCGTCCGCTCGCCCGGCGGGTACGCCGCGAACGTCGAGGCGGTGTCGACCGTCGTGCCCGAGTCGATCCCGTTCGACGGGCTGCCCGCAGCGCACGTCGAGGACACCCCCGACACCCCGACGATCGACACGCTGGTGGCGGTGGCGAACGAGCGGTTCCCGGACGCCGGGTACACGGCGGCGCAGACGCTGAAGAACGTCGTCGTCACCCTCGTGCACCCCGACGGCACCAAGGAGCCGCTGGTCGTCGGCCTGCCCGGCGACCGCGAGGTCGACGCCAAGCGGCTGGAAGCCCAGCTCGCACCGGCGGAGGTCGAGGCGTTCACCGACTTCGCCGCCCATCCGGGGCTCGTCAAGGGCTACATCGGCCCGCAGGTGCTGGGCGCCGACAGCGCCACCGGCATCCGGTACCTGGTCGACCCCCGCATCGTGCCCGGCAGCCGGTGGATCACCGGCGCGAACGAGCCGGGCAAGCACGCGTTCGACCTGGTGGCCGGTCGTGACTTCAGCTGGGACGGCGTCATCGAGGCGGCCGAGGTGCTCCCCGGCGACCCGGCGCCGGACGGCTCCGGCCCGCTCGAGCTGGCCCGCGGCGTCGAGATGGGCCACATCTTCGCCCTCGGCCGCAAGTACGCCGAGGCGCTGGACCTCAAGGTGCTCGACGAGAACGGCAAGCTCGTCACCGTGACCATGGGCTCCTACGGGATCGGGGTGTCCCGGGCGGTGGCCGCGATCGCCGAGTCCACCCACGACGAGCTCGGGCTGGTCTGGCCGCGGGCGATCGCCCCGGCCGACGTGCACCTGGTCGCCACCGGCAAGGACGCCGCGGTCTTCGAGTTCGCCGAGCAGCTGGCCGGCGAGCTGGTCGCGTCGGGCCTCACCGTGCTGTTCGACGACCGGCCGAAGGTCTCGCCCGGGGTGAAGTTCAAGGACGCCGAGCTGCTGGGCATGCCGACGATCGTCACCGTCGGCCGGGGGCTGGCCACGGGCGTGGTCGAGGTCCGCGACCGGGCGACCGGGGAGCGGTCCGAGGTGCCGGTCGCCGATGCGGCTGCGAGCGTGCTGGCCACCGTCCGCGGCCAGCGGTGAGGACACGGCCCCGCTGCGGGGGCCCGCGGCGAGCGTGCGAGGCGTGGGGGTAGCGAGGTCCTTCTCCTCCATCTGGCATCATGGTCTGTCGAACACGGCGGACCGCGGCCCTCTCACCGTTGCCGGTCGTGTCCATCGCTCCGCCCCGGCGTATCCCCACGCGTCCGTCCGGCGAGCAACCACACACGTTCGAGGAGCACACCACACTCGTGGCCACCAAGATCAAGCTCATGCGCCTCGGCAAGATGCGCGCGCCGTACTACCGCGTCGTCGTCGCCGACGCCCGCACCAAGCGGGACGGCCGGTCGATCGAGACCATCGGCAAGTACC
>JAOPWO010000304.1 GCA_025965635.1 Modestobacter sp.
CTCGATGGTGTCGGCGTTGATCCCACCGTCGACCTCGACGAAGAGGGTCAGGTGGCCGGTGTCGACCAGCCGCCGCGCCTCGCGCACCTTGGGCAGCACCTCGGGCATGAACGACTGGCCACCGAAGCCGGGCTCGACGGTCATGACCAGCAGGGTGTCGAACTCGGGCAGCACGTCGAGGTAGGCCTCCAGCGGCGTGCCCGGCTTGAGAGCCAACCCGGCCAGGGCGCCGGCGGCCCTGATGTCGCGGGCGACGGCGCGCGGGTCGGTGCAGGCCTCGGCGTGCACGGTCACGTTGCGGGCGCCCACCTCGGCATAGCCCGGCGCCCAGCGCTCGGGGTCCTCGATCATCAGGTGGCAGTCCAGCGGCACCGGGCTGACCGCCTGGATGGCCTGGACGACCGGCAGACCCAGGGTCAGGTTGGGCACGAAGTGCGCGTCCATGACGTCGACGTGCAGCCAGTCGGCGCCCGCGACCCGCTGCACCTCGTCGGCCAGCCGGGCGAAGTCGGCGGACAGCAGGCTCGGCGCGATCATCGGTTCCCTGGCCACGCGGTGATCGTAGGGGCGTGGCCGACGTCCTCTTACCAGCCCGCCGACGCACGGTGGTGACGACCGTCACAGTGATGTGCAGCGGGCCGACCGGCCAGGTGTGCCGCGGGTCCCGCGCTCAGTCGATCGGGACGCCGGCGAGCAGCCCGACGGGCGCCCGACGCCGGCGGGGCGCCCGCGGCAGGTGCTGCTCAGCGAAGCCCGGCCAGGGCCGGGTCGTCCGCGAGCCGGCGATGCGGGTCAACGCGGCCATCGCGGCGTCCGTCGTCGGCCGGCGGCCGGAGTCGGGGTCGATGAGCGCCGCGAGGCGGTCGACCAGCTCGCCGGCGCCCAGGGTGTCCCGGTCCAGCACCTGGAGCAGGGTCGCCCCGACGCTGCACACGTCCATCGCCGGCGTCACCTGCACACCCGGCGCGTCGGCGAGCTCGGGCCCGCGGAACCCGACGGTGCCGAGCCGCTCTCCGGGCTCCAGTCGGGTGCCCAGCGGCCTCGAGGCGCCGAGGTCGATGAGCCTCGGCCGGCGGTCGGCGAGCAGGACGTTGTGCGGGCTGATGTCCAGGTGGGCGTTCCCGGCCGCGTGCAGCGCCCGGACCGCGCCGAGCACCAGGACGCCGATCCGGGCGACGTCACCGCAGGGGAACGCCCCCTCGGCGTCGGCGCACTGGCTCAGCGACGGTCCGTCGAAGTACTCCACCGCGATGTACGGCACGGCGCCGTCGCGGCCGTCGGCGAGGAGCCGGGGGACGGCGGGGTGCGCGACGTGCGCCAGCGCCCGGACCTCGCGGTCCAGCGCCTGGGTCCACGAGGGCCGCCAGCCGGGGCGGACGAGCTTCACCACGACCGGCGCCCACAGGTCCACCGACCAGCACAGCCAGGTCTCCCGGCGGCGACCGACGGTGAACCGGTCCCAGGCGAGCATGCCGGGGACCAGCGGGCCGCCCATCTCCGGGTTCCAGCCCGGACGGTCGTCACCGACGTCGCTCATCGCCCCGGGCGTGCCCGGGTCGCCGTGCGCGGTCAGGGTGTCGGGTGCCACCGGGGCTCCTCGGGTCGGGGAGGGGAGGTCGTCCCGCCGGACCGGCCGGTCCGGCGGGACGACGGGACGACGGACCTCAGTCCTCTTCGTCGCCGCAGTCGTACTTCTCCTCGGAGGAGGAGCTGCTGCTGCAGGACCAGTTCCGAGGAGCCTTCTTCCGCGGCACGGACACCTCACCGACGAGCCGGTTCGAGGTAACAGGCATGTGTTTCACCTCCTCCCGTTCGCTTGCTGGCCTCCGGTGCTGACCGGGTTGCGGTCCGCACCGGCGGGATCGGGTCGGATCGAACGACCGGCGTCTCCCAGGACGGGGACGCCGGGGTCTGGGGCGAGCAGCGGGTCGGCGCTGCCCGCGGTGACGCCCGGGGCCGACCGCCAGCCGGGCGCCACGTGCACCGTGCGGTCGGCGATCGCGGCCAGCACCGGGTCGTGGGTGACGAGCAGGACGGTCCGGTCCCGGGTCGCCGAGCGGATCGCCCCGACGACCTGGCGGGCGGCCTCGGCGTCGAGCGACGTGGTGGGCTCGTCCAGCAGGACCACCTCGGCGCGGGACACCACCGCGCGGGCCAGCGCGACGCGGCGGCGCTGGCCGCCGGACAGCCGCACCCCGGCCTCGCCGAGCGGGGTGTCGTACCCCTCGGGCAGGGACAGCGCGAACTCGTCGACCCAGGCCGCGCGGCCGGCAGCCAGGACCTCGGCCCGGGTCGCGGTGGCCGAGCCGAACGCGATGTTCTCGGCGATGGTGCCGTCGAGCAGCCACGGGTCCTGGGGCACGAAGGCCAGGTGCCGGCGCAGCTCCACCACCTCGAGCTCGCGCACGTCCACCCCGTCGACCAGCACCCGTCCGGCGTCGACGTCGTAGAGCCGCAGCAGCAGGTGCAGCACGGTGCTCTTGCCGGCTCCGCTCGGGCCGAAGAGGCAGACGGCCTCACCGGGCGCGACGACGAGGTGGAAGTCGTCGAGGACCGGCCGCTCGGGACTGTAGGAGAACCGGACGCCCTCGAGCCGCAGGCCCCGTCGCACCGACGGGACCGGCCGGGGCTCCAGGGGGTCGAGCACGGCCTCGGTGCAGGAGAGCACCTCACCGATGCGGAGCGAACTGGCTGCCGCCTTCGCGCGCACGCCGGTGAGCCGGACCAGGCTCCGCACCGGCGACCGCAGGTTGCCCAGGTAGGTGAGCACGACCAGCAGCTCACCGATCGTGAGCGTCCCCTGCTGGACTCGCAGCCCACCGACCACCAGCACGATGCCGGTCCCGGCCGCCAGCACGACCTGGGGCACCGGTGCCCAGCGCGCCTCGACCCCGACGGCCCCGATCCGGGCAGCGACGGCGGCGTCGTTGGGCCGGGAGTACAGGTCGACTGCCCGGTCCAGCCGACCGAACGCCTGGACCGCGCGGACGTTGCGCAGCAGGTCGCTCGTGATCCCGGCGAACCGGCCGGAGGCGTCCCGCGCGGTCAGCTCGGCGGCCTTGACCTGGCGCCGCTGCCGGACGGTGAGCCACGCGAGCAGCGGCAGGACCGCCACCCCGAACAGCGCCAGCACGGGGTCCATCACGAGGAGCAGCGTCAGGGCGCTGACCAGCAGCAGCACGTTCGGCAGCAACGAGGCGCAGACGAGGACCAGGGCGTCGAGGACCCGGGTGACGTCCGTGGTCAGCCGGGAGAGGACCTCGCCGGTGCGGATCCGGTCGTGCCAGCGCAGCGACAGACCCAGCACGTGGCTGAACACCGACGCGCGCATCGCTCCGCCGACCCGCTCGGCGGCGACCTGGGCCGAGGCGCGGGAGACGGCGTCCAGCAGCCCGCCGACGGCACTGAAGACGACGGTGGCCACCCCGGCGGCGACGAGGAGGCCGGTGGTGCCCAGGCCGGACAGCGGCCGGAGCACGCCGGTGACGGGGCGACCGCTCAGGGCGTGGTCGATGGCCAGGGCCAGCGGCCAGGGCTCCAGCAGGCGGAAGCCGATCTCCGCTGTCGCCGTCCCGGCGCTCAGCCCCAGCCGGAACCGTTCGGGGCGCAGGTACGGCACGGCGACCCGGAGGGACCCGGGTTCCGCTGGTGCCGCGTGACCTGACATGTGCTGAGCGTGTCGGCATGCGCGGCCACGCGGCAGTGGACCTTGGGGCTAGTACCCGGAGCCGATCAGCCGTCCTGGAAACGGCGAATTACGAGACGGCGGGTCCTAGGATCACCCATCGTGACGCGCATCACACCCGGCGGGACGATCGGTGCTCCCCCGGCGCCCGGTTCCTCCGTCCGAGGGTCGGTCACCAGGTTCGCGCTGGCCGGGCTGATCGCCGCGGTCATGCTGGCCGCCCTGATCGGCGTGCTCGCCCGGCAGGCCGGCGCCGTGGAGGCCACCCGCTCCTTCGAGCGGCTCGCCTCGGTGATCGCCGGCGGCGTGATCGCCCCTCGGCTCACCCCCGACCTGCTGGCCGGTGACCCGACCGCCGTGGAGCGCCTCGACCGTGCCACCGGGCAGCTGCTCGCCGGCGGACCGCTGGTGCACCTCAGCGTCCGCGACGCGGACGGGACCGTGCTGTGGTCCGACGAGCAGGACGCCCTCGGAACGCGCACCCCGCTGGGTCAGGCGCAGCGCCGGGCCCTGGACACCGGCACGATCGTCTCCTGGACCGGCGAGGACATGCTCACCGCGTCAGTGGGGGTGCAGGACGCCGCGGGCACGCCCCGGCTGGTCGACCTGGCCGAGCGGTACGACGACGTCGAGGCGAACGCGTGGACGGTCTGGCGGCTCATCGCGCCCGCCTCGCTCGGTGCCCTGCTGCTGCTCGAGCTGGTGCAGGTGCCCCTCGCCCTGGGCCTGGCCCGCCGGGTCCGGCGGCACCAGGAGGCCGAGGCGGTCCTGCTGCAGACCGCCTTGGACGCCTCGGACGCCGAGCGCCGCCGGATCGCCGGCGAGGTCCACGACGACGTGGTCCCCGGGCTGGCCGCGATGGCCTACGACCTCGACGCGGACCGGCTCAGGACCCCGGGTCCACCGGACCCCGAGCGCACCACCGCCCTGCTGAGCCGGACGGCGGAGGGTCTGCGCGGCAGCCTGCGGCAGCTGCGTGCCCTGCTCGCCGACCTCAGTCCGGCCCGGCTGCCCGAAGCCGGCCTCAACGCCGGGGTCGGCGGCCTGGCCGCCCGGGCCGAGGCGCGGGGCATCCGGGTCAGCGTGGACGCCCCCGACCTGTCGGACGTCCCGCGCCCGGCCGCCGAGGTGCTCTTCCGCTGCGTCCAGGAGGCGCTGCGCAACGTGACCACACACAGCCGTGCCGAGTCGGTGGAGATCGTCGTGACCCGCGACGCGACCGGGGTGCAGGTCGCCATCGACGACGACGGCCTGGGCTTCGACGGCGAGCGGCTGGCCCGCAGTGCGGAGACGGGCCACCTCGGGCTCCGCGCGCTCGGCGACCTGGTGGCCGACTCCGGCGGCTCGCTCACTGCGACCAGTGCCCCCGGCCAGGGCACGCGTCTGGTCGCCAGCGTCCCGCTGGACGGTGGGAAGGTCCACGTGGGGAGCCCGCCGTGATCAGGGTGCTGGTGGTCGACGACCACGAGGTGGTGCGCCTGGGCCTGGCCCACCTGCTGGGCACCGCCCCGGACCTCGTGTGCGTGGGGACGGCGGCCGATGGCGCCGCGGCGGTGGAGCAGGTCGACCGGCTGGACCCCGACGTCGTCCTGATGGACCTGTCCATGCCCGGCACGGACGGCGTGAGCGCACTGCGCACGCTGCGGCGGACCGGCCGGGACGTCCCGGTCCTGGTGCTCAGCTCGTTCAGCGACACCGACCTGGTGCTCGAGGCGGTGCGTGCCGGCGCGAACGGCTACCTGGTCAAGGACACCCCCGGGGAGGACATCCTCGGCGCGGTGCGTGCAGTCGTCGCCGGGGGCGCACCGCTCGATCCCACCGCGGCCCGGTCCCTGCTGACCGGCATGCGTGGGCACCCGGCCGCCGACACGCTGACCGACCGCGAGCGCGAGGTGCTCGAGCTGGTCCGTCAGGGGCATCCGAACAAGTCGATCGCGCGCCGGCTGCGGATCAGCGAGCGCACCGTGAAGGCGCACGTGACCCACGTGTTCCAGCGCATCGGGGTGTCCGACCGCACCCAGGCCGCGCTGTGGGCCGAGCGCCACCTCCACCCCGGCAGCCTCCCTGGACGGTGATGCGATGTCCCTCCACAGCCGCGGGGGCGCCCCCCGCGGCGACTCACCCGACCCGGGACCAGGCGACCCCCGGCACCGCCCGGTGGTGCTGCACACCGCCGCCCGGCCGCCGACCCGCAGCCGGCCGGGGCTGGGACCCGGCCCGGTGGCGACGGCCGTCGGGTCCGTGGTGCTGCTGGTCGCCACGGTGACCACGGCCTGGGCCGGCTGGCGGGCCAGCGCCCCCGAGCCACGGACCGACGCCGCCACCAGCCTGCCCGTGGTGCCGCTCCCCGCCCTCGACGAGCCCGGCAGCCAGGGCGGTCGGCTGTCGGAGCCCGGGCCGCCGGTCGAGCTCGAGCCCTCCCCCGTCCCCTGGACGCAGCGACCGTCCCCCACCACGGCGTCCACGACGCTGCCCCCCAGACCCCTGTCGCCGACCGGGATGGCGCGGCGGGCCGATCCACCGTCGGCCTCACCGACGACCTGGGCCGCCACCGACGGCGCGTCCAGCATCCCGGTGGCGGAGCCGCGTGAGCAGACCGGGCGGTCGTCCGGGACCGTCGGAGAGCCGCCGACCGCGCCGGTGCCAGCGGGACCACCGGCACCGGAGCCCGGGACCATGGAGGTCCCCGTTCCGGCGCCTCCCGGGACACCCGTCCCGGCCGACCCGCCGGCTGCGACCCGGACCGAGGGCCCGCAGGACGACGCGCCCGAGGCGGACTCCCGCCGGGGCGCGGAAGACCGGACCGGGACCGGTGCAGACGACGCCGACCGCCGGGACGACGGCACCCGGCACGACGACACCCGCAACCACGACACCCGCGACCACGACACCCCGGACGAGCACACCCGGGACGACGACACCCGCAACCACGACACCCGGCACGACGACACCCCGGACGAGCACACCCCGGACGACGACACCCGCAACCACGACACCCGCAACCACGACTCCCGGGACCGGCACCCCGACGCACCCCGCCCGACGCCGACCGCCACTCCCGAGGACGGCACCGTCTGCACCGACCCCGACGGACGCCCGGTCTGAGGACCCCGGCCGGAGCCGCGCCGGTCGCGGGACTACCGCGTGCGGCGCAGCAGCGCGATGAACATCGCGTCGGTGCCGTGCCGGTGCGGCCACAGCTGCCCGTATCCGCCGCGGGCCAGCCCGGGCACCTCTCGGAACAGCGGGGCGACCGGCAGCACCTCGACGTCGTCCCGTCCGGCCGCCGCGTCGACCACGTCGACGGTCTCGGCGGCGTGCGGTGAGCAGGTCACATAGGCGACCACTCCCCCGGGCCGGACCGCGGCCAGCGCGCTGTCCAGCAGGGCCCGCTGCAGGGCGGCGAGAGGAGCCACGTCCTCGGCCGTGCGCCGCCAGCGCACCTCGGGGCGGCGGCGAAGCGCGCCCAGGCCGGTGCAGGGAGCGTCGAGCAGCACCCGGTCGAAGGAGCCGGCCGGCCAGTCCGGCGTGGTGCCGTCGACGACCCGGACCTCGACGTCGGCGTCTCCGGCGAGCGCCGAGCGGACCAGCTCGGCCCGGTGCTCGGCCCGGTCGGTGGCGGTCAGGTGGACACCCGCCGGCCGCACCGCGGCCAGCAGCGCCGCCTTGCCGCCCGGGCCGGCGCACATGTCCAGCCAGGCGGCGTCCGGGCCGTCCAGCGGCGCCCGGGTGAGCGCGAGGGCGGCAAGCTGGCTGCCCTCGTCCTGGACGGCGGCACCGCCGGTGCGCACCGCCTCGATCCGGCCGGGATCGCCCCCGGGCAGCCGCACCGCGTACGGCGACCACGGACCCGGCGCCCCGCCGGACTCGGCGGCCAGTTCGTCGCGGTCGACCCGCCGGGCGACCAGGTGCACCTCCGGCGCCACGTCGTCGGCCAGCAGCGCCTGCTCGACCTCGTCCGGGTCGCCGAGGGCGTCCCGCCACGCGTCGATGATCCAGCGGGGGTGGTCGGTGGCCAGCGCCAGCCGCTCGTCCTCGCCGGCGGGGGCCAGCGCGACCACCCAGGCCGCGCGGTCGCCGCCGGCGGCCACCTTGCGCAGCACCGCGTTGACCAGACCGGAGGCACCGGTGCCGACGATCGCCCGGGTCAGCGCGACGGTGGTGTCGACCGCGGCGTGCGCCGGCACCCGCAGGTCGATCAGCTGGTAGGCGCCCAGCCGGAGCAGGTCGAGCACGCGGGGATCGAGCTCGGCCAGCGGCCGGGACACCAGCGTGGCCAGCACGGCGTCCAGGGTGCCGGTCGCCCGGAGCGCCCCGTAGGCCAGCTGGGTGGCGAAGGCGGCGTCCCGCGGCTCCAGCTGCCGCTCGCGCAGCAGCTGGGGCAGCAGCAGGTTGGCGTACGCAGCGCGGCTGGTGACACCGTCCAGGACGTCGTAGGCGGTCAGCCGGGCACCGTCCAGGACGGGACGGTGGCGCCGCTGCGGCGGGCGCTGGTTGCCCGGCCGCTGCGCCGTGCCGCGCGAGCGTGGAATCTGCGTCATGCGCCCAGCCTCTCCCCTACCGCGGGCCGGGCGCCGCGCGCCCAGTCGGCCGCCGGCACCATCTTCTTCCCCGCCGGCTGGACCTGCCCGAGCCGGACGGCGCCACGGCCGGTGCCGACCAGGACACCGGCCGTGCCGACCGACAGCTCACCGGGCGCGAGGCCCGGCGAGGCCGGCTGCGGCTCGACCGGGCCGAGCCGCAGCCGGTTCCCGCGCCAGGTGGTCCAGGCGCCGGGCGCAGGGGTGACCCCGCGCACCCGCCGGTCGACCACGTGCGCGGGCAGCGTCCAGTCGACCCGGGCGTCCGCCGTCTCGATCCGGGGCGCCAGGCTGACCCCCTCGGCCGGCTGCGGCTCCGGGACCAGCGTGCCGGCCGCGATGCCGTCGAGCGTGGCGACCAGGAGCCGGGCGCCGCTGACGGCGAGCCGGCCGAGCAGGTCGCCGGCGGTGTCGGTGCGGCCGATCGGCTCGGTGACGACGCCGTACACCGGACCGGTGTCCAGCCCGGCCTCCAGCCGGAAGGTGGCCGCGCCGGTCACGTCGTCGCCGGCCATGACCGCGTGCTGCACGGGGGCGGCGCCCCGCCAGGCGGGCAGCAGGGAGAAGTGCAGGTTGACCCAGCCGTGCCGCGGGACGGCCAGCGCCGCGGGCGGCACCAGGGCGCCGTAGGCGACCACCGGGGCGCAGTCGACGGCGAGGGCCCGCAGCTGGTCGAGGAACTCCGGCTCTCGCGGTGAGCGGGGTGTGAGCACGGGCACTCCGGCGGCGTCGGCACGCTCGGCCACCGGGGACCGGCTGGTCTTCCGGCCCCGCCCGGACCGCGCATCGGGCCGGGTGAGGACGGCGACCACCTCGTGGTCGGAGGCCAGCAGCGCCTCGAGGGCGACGACGGCCGGCTCCGGGGTGCCGGCGAACAGGAGCCTCAGTGCGGGCTCACCTTCACGAGCGGCTGCGGTAGCGGTAGCGGTAGCGGCGAACCGTCGGGCAGGTAGGCCTGCTGGCCCTGCCAGGCGGCGTCCGCGAGCACCTCGAGGGCGGCGGCCCGGGCCTCGGCGTCGAGCCGGTCGACGAACAGCACGCCGTCGAGGTGGTCGGTCTCGTGCTGGATGGCCCGGGCGAGCTTGTGCGAGCCCTCCACCCGGATCGGCTCGCCGTGCATGTCCCAGCCGGTGGCGGCCACGTACAGGTGCCGGCGGCAGTCGAAGCGGAAGCCGGGGATGGACAGGCAGCCCTCGGCGTCCTCCTCGGTCTCCTCGCCGACCGGCGTGACGTCGGGGTTGACCAGATGGCCCACCTCGCCGTCGACGTACCAGGTGAACACCCGCAGGCCGACGCCGATCTGCGGGGCGGCGATGCCGGCGCCGCCGGCGGCGTGCATGGTGTCGGTCAGGTCGCCGACCAGCTGCCGCAGCTCGGCGTCGAAGTCGACGACGGGCGCTGCCGGGGTGCGCAGCACCGGGTCGCCCATGATCCGGATCGGGGTCACGCTCACCCGGCGATCCTAGGCGGCGCGCGTGGACGGGGCCGACCGGCCGGACCTGGCTAGGGTGCGGGGCATGGCCACGCTCCTCCGCCATCGCTCCCGCGCCGTCGTCAGCAGCCTCGTCGACGGGCTCCTCGTCGGCGGCGCCGAGGCGGCCCTGGACCTGCCGGCCCGGTCCCGGCAGCGCGCGGCCGTCTATGTGGGACTGCTCGCGGTCACCGTCATCGACACCCTGGTCAAGGAGCTGCCCACGCTGCGCCGGATGGCCCGCGGGCTGCCGCCCGAACCGGTCCCCGGGTCCGACAGCCACGCGGCCATGCGGTCCGGGCTGCTCAGCGGGGCGTGGGGGCTGCTGGCCACCGTCGCGGACGGCCCGATCGCCCGAGCGCTGCGCCGCCGTGGTCGCCAGCACCCCCACCTGTTGATCGGGGTGCTGGCCGGGACGGCGACCGCGCTGTCGACGCTGCCCGTCTGGTGGGCACGGGCGGCCGAGCGAGCCGCCGCCGACGAGGCGTCGGAGGCGCTGGACCGCGAGCTCGCGGACCTGCTCGCCGAGAGCTGAGCACATCCCGGCCCTCCGGAGCCCACCGCCGTCGGCGACGCCCTAGACGAGGTGGAGGGGGTCGAGCTCGACCCGCACGTGCTCGGGGGCCTTCCGGGCGCTGCGCACGCCCTGCACGTCGTGCAGCGCCCGGGCCAGCGCGACACCCTGGATGCGCGGGACCCGCACCAGGTAGCGCTCCCGCTCGCCGTCC
>JAOPWO010000309.1 GCA_025965635.1 Modestobacter sp.
GGCCCGCCCGCGCAGCCCGCTGGACGAGCTGTTCGGCGGTGTCCCGCGGCCCGCCGGCCGGACGATCTCCCCGGCGCCCGCCGCGACGCCGTCCGTCGTGCCGGCCGCCGCTCCCCCGGTCTCCCACCAGCCGGCGCCGGCCGGTCCCGACGTCATCTGGGGCACCGGGCGCAGCACCGAGCAGGTGCTGGCGCTGGTGCGCGAGGCCCGCCGGGAGTTCCCCGACCGGGCCGCGCTCGTCGTGCGGGCTGACGCGGACGCCCTGGTCGCGCTGGCCAGCGCGTACGACGCCTACACGACGATGGACCACGCCGCGATGTCCTGCGCCGTCGGACCGCTGCCCGAGCCGGTCGGCCGGGTCGCCGTGCTGTGCGCCAGCAGCGCCGACACCCCGATCGCGGCCGAGGCCGCCTTCGTCGCCCGGGTCACCGGCACCGAGGTCGTCCGGGTCGACGACGTGGGCGGCAGCCGGCTGCGCCCGCTGCTCACCGACCGGTCGCTGCTCACCGAGGTCGACTGCCTCGTCGTCGTCGCCGGACTGGACGCCGCCCTGGCCACCGTGGTCAGCGGGCTGACCGAGGTGCCGGTCGTCGCCGTGCCCACCTCGACCGGGCAGCCCAGCGCCTTCGGCGGGTTCGGCGCCCTGCTGACCATGCTGAACTCCGCCGCCCCCGGCGTCGTGGTGAGCAACATCGACAACGGCTGGTCCGCCGGCGTCTTCGCCGCGCGTATCGCCCGGCGCGCCGCCCAGCAGTAGGCCCCCTCCCACGTTGGTCATCGGCACGTGGGTGGAGTCGACGGCGTGTCGAGCAGCCGGACACCGGTGATCAACAGCTGGAAGAGTGCCCGGACATGACCATCGGGTGGTTGGACCTGTCCGCCGGAGCGGCAGGCGACATGCTGCTCGGGGCGCTGGTGGACGCCGGGGTGCCGCTCGACGTGCTGGCCGCCGCCGTCGCCGCGCTACCGGTCGAGCCGGTCACGCTGTCGGTCGAGCAGGTCACCCGGCACGGGCTCGGCGCCACCCGGGTGCACGTGCACGCCCCGCCCAGCGACGTGCACCGCACCTGGGACGACGTCCGCGGCATCCTCACCGACGCAGCCCTGCCCACCGCGGTCCGGGACGGCGCGCTGGCCGTCTTCGAGCGGCTGGCCGTCGCCGAGGGGCGGGTCCACCGTGTCCCGCCCGCCGACGTGCACTTCCACGAGGTGGGAGCGCTCGACGCGCTGGCCGACGTGGTCGGCGTGGTCGCCGGGTTCGAGCACCTCGCGCTCACCCGGCTGACCGCCTCACCGGTCGCGCTGGGCAGCGGCGGGGCGGGCGGGGGGGCGAGGAGTGCCCACGGTGTGGTGCCCGTCCCCGGGCCCGCCGTCCTCGAGCTGCTCACCGGCGTGCCCGTCGTCGCCGGGCCGGTCCCCGCCGAGACCTGCACGCCCACGGGCGCGGCGCTGCTGGCCGCCCGGGTCGACGAGTGGACGACGCTGCCGCCGATGCGGGTGCAGCGGGTGGGCAGCGGGGCGGGCGGCCGCGACCCGGTCGAGCACCCCAACCTGGTGCGGCTCGTGCTCGGCGAGCCGACCGGCGATGCCGGCCCGGACGGCGCCGACCTGGTGGTCGAGGCCAACGTCGACGACCTCGACCCACGGCTGTGGCCCGGCGTGCTCACCGACCTGCTGGCCGCCGGCGCCGCCGATGCCTGGCTGACCCCGATCCTGATGAAGAAGGGCCGCCCGGCGCACACCCTGTCGGTGCTGTGCGCCCCGGCGCGGCTCGCCGCCGTGCAGGACGTCGTGCTGTCGGCCACCTCCACCATCGGGCTGCGCCGCACCTCCGTGGCCAAGCTGGCCCTGGACCGCACGCAGCACCGCGTCCGGGTGCTGGGCGGGGAGGTCGCGGTGAAGGTGGCCCGGCTCGCCGGCCGGGTGGTCAACGTGAGCGTCGAGTTCGGCGACGTCGCCGCGCTGGCCGCCGAGCGGGGGCTGCCGGTCAAGGAGGTGCTGCGCGCCGCGACCGCCGCCGCCGAACGCGCCCACCCGGTCGACCCCGGCGGGGGCTGAGAGACCGGCGGGGGCTGAGAGATCAACCACGGTGACCCGCGTGGCACCGTCGACTACTGTTCGGCACGAGAAGGGGAGTAGCCCCCCGACCGCTGGTCGACATGCTGGCGCGCTCGTCGCGCCCGGTCAGCGGGCCCGCATCCCGGTGCGGGTGGGCGAGACCTTCCGTCCAGCAGCCACCCGTCGGTGCGCTGCCGGCGGAGGCGCCCGCACGCTCCCGGCCGGTGGCGCGAGCAGAAAGTTGATCCGTGGTCCTCTCCGTCGTCCTGGCTGCCTTCGTGCTGGTCCTGCCCGTCGAACTGCCGGACAAGACGCTCTTCGCCACGCTGGTCCTCGCCACGCGCTTCCCGCCGCTGCCGGTGTTCGTCGGCGTCGGCGCCGCCTTCGGCCTGCAGGTCGCGATCGCGGTCACCGCCGGCAGCCTGCTCTCCCTGCTCCCCGAGGCGCTGGTCAGCGCCGTGGTGGCGGTGCTGTTCGCCATCGGCGCCGTCCTGCTGTGGCGCGAGGCCCGGAAGGGCGCCGAGGGCGCTGCGGCAGCCGCCCAGACGCGGGAGGACACCTCGTTCGTCCGCGCCGCGGCGATCTCCTTCGGGGTGCTCTTCGCCGCCGAGTGGGGCGACCTGTCCCAGCTGGCCACCGCCGGGCTGGCCGCCCGCTACGCCGAGCCGATCTCGGTGTTCATCGGCTCGTGGGCCGCGCTGCTGCTCATCTCCGGGCTGGCCGCGTTCCTCGGGCGCAAGCTGGCCGACCGGCTGCCTGTCGCGCTGCTGCACCGGGTCGCCGCGCTGCTGTTCCTCGTCTTCGCCGCCGTCGCCGTCGCCGAGACCGTCCGCACCCTCGCCGCCTGACCCGGAGGGGGCAGGCCACCCCGGTCCGCGCTCAAGACCCCCGGGCGCACGGTCGACGTCTCGGGCGTGGGCCGAGAGCCGGCCCCGGGACGGGAGTGGTCATGGACGCGGTCCGGCTGGAGAAGTCCCAGGACCTGCTGGTGCAGACGGCGGCGGTCGTCGCCGCCCAGCGGGAGTTCGCCTCCCGGCTGCGCACCCGCACGATCCGCGACCCGCTCACCGGCCTGCCGGTGCGCAGCCTGCTCGTCGACCGCCTCGAACTGTCGCTGGCCGCGGCCGGCCCCGGCACCGGCCGGCTCGCCGTGGTCTCCTGCGACCTCGACGGCCTCGCCGCGCTGGACCACCGGCACAACCCGACGATCGCCGACACCGCCCGCAGCGAGGTTGCCGGCCGGCTGGTGGCCGCCGTCCGGCAGGGCGACCTGGTGGCCCGGGTCGGCACCCAGACCTTCGTGCTGCTGTGCCCGGGCATCGTCGACTCCGATGACGCCGAGAGCATCGCGGGACGGGTGGCCGCCTCCTTCGCCGAGCCGCTGCGCCCCGCTCCCGACGTGACCGCGCACGTGCGGATCAGCGTGGGTGTCGCGCTGTCCGGCCGCGACTCCACCCCGGCGTCCCTGCTGGCGGCCGCCGACCAGGCGATGGCCCGCGCCCGTGCCGACCGGCTCAGCGCCGGCCGCACCGACTGACCGGCTCGGCAACGGGAAGAGGGACGACGTGACCAGCACACTGGCGGAGGGCCCGCATCCGTGCGGCGCCGCGCGCCCACCGACGGTCGAGCTGCTCGACGTCCCCGCCGACGCCGAGCTGGACGCCGTGGTCCGGGTCGCGGCCGCGGTCACGGGCATGTCCATGGCCACGGTCAACGTGCTGGACACCCACCGGCAGACGCAGCTGGCCACCGCCGGCTTCCCGCGGCGGGTCACCCCGCGCGAGGAGTCGCTGTGCACGCGGGCCCTGGAGACCGGCGGGGTCTTCACCTCATCGGACCTGAGCGCCGACGACCGGTTCACCGACAGCCCCTGGGTGGACGGCCGCCGTGACGACGTGCGCGGCTACGCGATGGTGCCGCTGACGCTGGACGGCGTCGTCGTCGGCACGCTGTGCGTCCAGGACCGGGAGGTGCGGACACTCTCGGCCGACCAGCTGGACCGGCTGCAGGACCTGGGCACGGTGGTGGTGGCGCTGCTGGAACGCCGCCGGCAGAGCCGGCTCACCGCCGAGCTGGCGCGGGTCAGTGCCGCCGCGCACGCCGCGGCCACCACCGCGCACGACGAGCTCGCCGCCGCCCACGCCCAGCTGACCGCCGCCCGCGCCTTCGACGAGGCGCTCCTGGACGCCCTGCCGGTCGCCGTGGTGGCCGCCGACTCCTCGGGGCAGATCAGCGTCTTCAACCGGGTGAGCCGGCTGTGGCACGGCAAGGGCACCGACCTGCCCGCCCGGGTGGAGGAGTTCCCGCAGCACTTCGCCCTGTGCGCCCCGGGCACCGGACGCCTCCTCCCCCCGGAGGAGGTTCCGCTCACCCGGCTGTTCCGGGAGGGCCGGCTGCACGACGTGGAGATCACCATCGTCCCGGAGGGGCTGCCCAGCCGGCTGGTCTCCTGCAGCGGCGCGGTGGTGCACGGACCGGACGGCACCCAGCTGGGCGCGGTCATCGTGATGGCCGACGTCACCTCCCAGCGCGAGCTGGAGGACCGGCTGCGCACGGCCGCGCTGCACGACCCGCTCACCGGGCTGCCCAACCGCAGCCTGCTGGTCGACCGGCTGGAGCTGGCGCTCGCCGCCGCCGGCCGGGAGTCCGCGCCGCTCGCCGTCCTCTACTGCGACCTGGACGGCTTCAAGGCGGTCAACGACGAGTGGGGGCACACGGCCGGCGACGCGGTCCTCACCGGTGCGGCCGGCCGGTTGTCCGGTGCCGTTCGCCCCGGGGACACCGTCGCCCGGATCGGCGGGGACGAGTTCGTGCTGCTCTGCCCCGGGATCGAGGACCGGGCCGGCGCCCAGGCCATCGCCGACCGGGTCGTCACCGCCCTGGCCACCCCGGTGGCCTCCGGCCCCGGCCGGGCGCACCGGGTCGGGATCAGCGTCGGGATCGCCCTGTCCACCCCCACCTCGACCGCCGAGACGCTGCTCACCGCCGCCGACGAGGCCATGTACCGGGTGAAGTCGGCCCGCCGCCGGCTCGTCTGACGCCGATCCCGGAACGCCCTCGAGCCGGACGCGGCGTCAGGCTCTGCCCTGCCCGGCGCGGAGGTGGAGCGGCCGCGCACTACGGGGAGTCGCGCCGGGGCCGGCGCAGTACGTGAGCGCCGCCCGTCCAGGCCGACGCCGCACGGCAGGACGGCTGACACCGGCGCGGGCGACATCACGTCGCCCGCGTCGCCACCCGGCGGCCCGCCGGCCGCATCCTGGCGGTGTGCGGACGGCGATCGAACTCCTGCGGCGGCCCTGGGTGCAGCGCGGCATCCGGGCGGCCGTAGCGGCCGGGCTGGCGTGGCAGGTCGCGTCGCTGCTCCCCCCGGCGCTGTCCGAGTACGCGTACTACGCCCCGCTGGGGGCGGTGATCGCCGTCTCCCCCACGGTCGCGGACTCCGCATCGGCGGCCTGGCGGACGGTCCTGGCGATCCTGCTCGGGTTCGCCCTGGCGGTCGCCGTCTACGAGCTCACCGCCGGGGTGCCCGACGCGCTCACGATCGCGCTGATCGTGGCGCTGGCCGTCGGCCTGGAGCAATGGCGGCTGCTGCGGGAGCAGGCCAGCTGGGTCAGCTTCGCCGCCGTCCTGATGATCACCGTCGGGACGGCGGACCCCGGCGAGTACGCCCTGCGCTACGCCGGACTCACCCTGCTCGGTGCGGCGGTCGGCGTGCTGGTGACCACGCTGCTGTTCCCGCCGCTGCAGCTGACCACGGCCGTGCGCTGCATCGCGCACACCCGCGAGCTGCTCGCCACCCACCTCGACGAGATCGCCATCGGACTGCGCGGCGGCGAGGTCCCGGAGCCGGGTGAGTGGGAGCGGCGCGGCGCGGCGGTCGACACGGCGCTGGAGGCGATGCGCCGCGCCGAGACGCAGGTCGAGCGGGCCCGCCGGGCCAATCCGCGCGCGCACCGCTGGCAGGGGACGGCGGGCAGCATCCGGGAGCAGTCGCGGGCGCTGGACCGCGTCGCCGTCCTGGTCGACGACCTCACCACCCTGGTCGTGGAGTTCCAGCCGCACCGGCGGGGGCTGGACCGGGTGGACGGCGCCACCGGCTGGGTGCTCGCCGACGCGCTGGAGGGGCTGGCCGGCGTCGTCCGCATCCCGTACCACGCCACGGACGACGCCCCCGACGACCGGGACGCCGCCATCGCCGACGCCGTCACCGCCCTCGCCCGGCTCACCATGCTGCTGCGGACCTCGAAGATCGCCGACGACGAGGGCTTCTTCGCCCTCGGCGCGGTCACCGTCGGGATGCGCCGCTCGCTGCTCGCCCTCGAGGCGCACGAGCGGTTCCCCCAGCCCACCTGACCGTGCGGGCTCTTCGGGCTCGAGCACCCGCGGGAGTGGCTGGGGTCAGACGCGGATGAGCAGCTCGCCGTGCAGCATGCCGAGCCAGCCGTCGTCGGCGCCCGCCCAGCGCAGCCAGGCGGCGGCGATGTCGTCGAGCTCGGCCGTCGTCGCCAGGCCGTAGGCCACCGCCTGCTCGGCGAACGCCGACTCCGTGGCCCGCCCGGCCCACGACTTCCCCCACCACGCCCGCTCGGCCGCGCTGGCGTAGCACCAGGCCGTCGCGCTGGCGACGGTGTCGTGCAACCCGGCGGCGTGCGCCCAGGACAGCAGCCGCCGGCCGGCGTCGGGTTCGGCGTCGTTGCGCCGGGCGACCCGGGAGTACAGGTCCAGCCAGTGCTCCAGTCCCGGGTCGGCCGGGAACCAGGTGGTCGCGGCGTAGTCGACGTCGCGCACCGCCACGACCCCGCCGGGCCGGCAGACCCGGGCCATCTCCCGGAGCGCGGCGACCGGGTCGGTCAGGTGCTGCAGCACCTGGTGGGCGTGCACGACGTCGAAGGAGTCGTCATCGGCGGCCAGCGCGTAGACGTCGCCCACCGCGAACTCGACCGACACCCCTTCCCGGTCGGCGAGCGCCAGGGCCTCGTCCAGCGGCGCCGGCGACACGTCGAGCCCCCGCACCCGGCCGGGCGCCACCCGGCCGGCCAGGTCGACGGTGATGGTGCCCGGCCCGCAGCCCACGTCGAGGACGCCGAGCCCCGGGCGCAGGAACGGCAGGAGGTAGCCCGCCGAGTTCTCCGCCGTCCGCCAGCGGTGCGACTGCAGCACCGAGTCGGCGTGCCCGTGCGTGTAGGTGTCCACGGCCGACAGCCTGCCGCATGCTGTCCACGCAGTGGAACACCTGTCTCACGATGTGAGACGGGTGGGGCCCTCGGTACCGAGGACCCCGGCGGGCACGGTGCGTGGTGCGCCGGGCCGACCGGCCTGCCCCCAGCCGGTACCGAGGCGACGGACACGCCCGGCCGGGGTTTCGCACCACCGGTCGGGGGCACGCACCTGGGCATGGTCCTCCTCGGAACAGCCCGGGGTGAGCTGCCCGGCGCCATCGAGTTGCAGGAGGGGCCGGTCCGCCAACTCCGCTTCTCCGGCCCCATCACCAAGGACGTCGTCCGCGAGTTCCGGGTGCACGTGCGCCCGACCGATTGGCCGTCCCGGGTCGACCTGAGCGGCGTGACCGCGATGGACACCGCCGGGTTGGAACTGCTGCTGCACCTGGCCCGCAAGCAGAAGCGCTTCGGCGGCGAGCTGGAGGTGGTCGAGCCACCCCCGGCGCTGCGCCGCACCATGGAGCAGGGCGGGCTCACCCGGCTCAGCCACTGGGCGCCGGTCAGCGCCGACGTGCCGCCGGCCCCGTCGGGTCCGACCGCGGGCGCCGCCTGAACCCCAAGCAACCTCCCCGGCCGATGCCTGGCCGGATGGCTGCTGACCGGCGGTCGCTCAGCGGCGGACCGGCGGCAGCCGGGGCACCAGCCACCGGGTGAGGCCGCCACCGGCGAACGCGGCCACCACGACCACCAGCACGAAGCCGACCGAACTCAGCGCGTCGACCCCGACGGCCTGCAGCACGAGCAGCAGGACGGCGGCGATCAGCAGCGAGATACCGGCCGCGAGCAGCACGACCACCCAGCGGAGCTGGGCGGGACGGTCGGGGCGGGGTGCGGTCACCGCCGTAGTGGACCACGCCCGCGACGGACGGCGGCCCAGGCGCCGATCGGGCAGGCTTGGCCCATGACCCCTCCGGCGAACCAGGAGACCAGCGAGGTCGGCCGGCTGCGCACCGTGCTGCTGCACCGCCCGGGCGCCGAGCTGCGCCGGCTGACGCCCCGCAACAACGACCAGCTGCTGTTCGACGGCGTGCCGTGGGTGGCCCGGGCCCAGGCGGAGCACGACGCGTTCGCCGCCGAGCTGAGCGCCCGCGGCGTCGAGGTGCTGTACCTGGACCGGCTGCTCACCGAGGTCATGGCCGTCCCGGCGGCCCGGTCCGAGGTGATCGCTGCCGCCGTCGACGACCCGCGGCTGGGCGCGACGCTGCAGCACGTCACCACCGCGCACCTCGACGGTCTCGCCCCCGAGGACCTGGCCCGGGCCCTGGTCTCCGGCGTGGCGCACGACGAGCTGCGCGGCGGCCGCGGCCTGGCCTACCAGCTGATGGGCCGCGGGGACTTCGTCGTCCCGCCGCTGCCCAACCTGATGGTCACCCGCGACTCCTCGGTGTGGGTGGGCGACGAGGTCGCGGTCACCTCGCTGGCGATGCCGGCCCGGCACCGGGAGAGCGACCTCACCGCCGCGCTGTACGCCCACCACCCCCGCTTCGCGGGCGCCGCGCGGCTCTACGAGTCGGGGCTGGAGCACCTGGAGGGCGGTGACGTGCTGCTCCTCGCGCCCGGGGTGCTGGCGGTCGGGGTCGGCGAGCGGACGACGCCCGGCGGCGCCGAGCGGCTGGCCCGGCGGGTGTTCGCCCGCGGGCTGGCGCACACGGTGCTCGTCGTCCCCATCGCGCAGCAGCGGGCCACCATGCACCTGGACACCATCTGCACGATGGTCGACGCCGACGCCGTGGTCATGTACCCGGCCGTCGCCGGCACCCTGCAGGCGTGGACCGTCACCGCCGGCGACCAGCGGCCCGACGACGACGCGGACACCACCGAGCTGGCCGTGACCGGCCCGCAGCCCTTCCTGGTCGCCGCCGCGGCGGCGATGGGCATCGACCGGCTGCGGCTCATCGACACCGGGCTCGACCCGGTCACCGCCGAGCGCGAGCAGTGGGACGACGGCAACAACACCCTGGCGCTGGCCCCGCGGCTGGCCGTGGCCTACGAGCGCAACACGGTCACCAACGCCGCACTCGAGGCGGCCGGCATCGAGGTGGTCCGGATCGCGGGCTCCGAGCTGGGCAGCGGCCGCGGCGGTCCGCGGTGCATGTCCTGCCCGGTGTCCCGCGACCCCCTGTAGGCGGAGTGCCGGAGCGCAGGGAACCGGCACTCCGGCACCCCGCTCAGCCGTTGTCGGTCAGGTCGAGCGGGGTGGGGTCGTCGGCCAGGCTCATCGTGGCGAACGCGATCGCCCGGCTGGTGGTCGTCAGGGCCTGCCGGTCCACGTTGGCCAGGTCGTCACCGGGCCGGTGGTAGTTCGGGTCCTGGGCGATCCCGGCCGTCCCGCCGAAGAGCGCGACCTGCTCCTCGGTCTTCACCTCGTCCGCGCCGGTGAACAGCCCGCCGGCGGGGATGCCGGCCACGATGAAGCCCTGGTAGTCCGACCGGCCGGAGAACTCGGAGTCCACCCACGGCTGGGCCGTGCCGTCGAAGTAGTCGGTGAACACCTGCTCCAGCGCCTCGGAGCCCGGCGGCACGGCCACCGGGGCCACGTGGGTCGACTGGTCGGCGTCGTAGACACCCAGCACGTGGTTGGGCGAGCCGATCATGTCGAAGTTCAGGTAGCCGGTGATCTTCGCCTGCTCCTCGGCGGGCAGCCCGGTGACGTAGTGCTGGGAGCCGAGCAGGCCCGACTCCTCGGCCCCCCACCAGGCGAACCGCACCGCGTTCCCCGTCGGCGCGACGTCGGCGAGCTCGAGCGCGGTCTGCAGCACCCCGGCCGACCCGGTGCCGTTGTCGTTGATGCCCGGCCCCTCCGCGACGGAGTCCAGGTGTGCGCCCAGCATGATCACGTCGTCCGGGTCACCCTGCGGCGTCTGGGCGACCAGGTTGAACGTCGTCCGGTCCGCGCGGAGCTGACGGAGGTCCAGGGTCGCGGGCAGCGCCGGCGCCGCGGCGAGCCGGGCCAGCAGGGCGGCGCCGTCCTCCTGGCTGACGCCGCCGGCCGGTGCGCCCTCCACCGGAGCACCGAGGGTGCCGGCGAGCGGCCCGGGCTCGCTGTTGTACACGACGACGCCGACAGCGCCCGCGGCGGAGGCGTGCGCCTGCTTGTCGCCGAAGGGGCACACCCCGCGACCGAGCAGCACGATCGTGCCGGCGACCGCGGCGTCGAAGTCGGCGGGCTCGCAACCGGGCGTCGCGTCGTCGGGGGGCAGCGCCCGCAGCGGGGCGGTCACGCCGCCCTCGGGGGTCGACGGCGAGTAGTCCATGACCGTGACCGGAACCGGCGTGCCGCCGACCACCAGGGTCTCGGCGAGGGTCTCGGTGTGGACGAAGTCGAACGGCTGCCGCTCGACGGTGTAGCCGGCGTCCTCCAGCCGGCCCTGCACGTAGTCCCCGGAGGCGTCGTAGCCAGGCGTCCCGGAGGCGCGGGTGCCGCCGTGCTCGTCGGCGACCTCCTGCAGGGCCTCGAGGTGCTGCAGCACGTCCCTGGTCGTGACCTGGGCGGCGAACCAGTGCGGATCGGTCGCCGTCGTGGCGGCGGCGGGCGCGGCCACCAGACCGGCGGCGACCAGGACGGCCGACGTGGTGGCGACGGCCAGGACTGGACGGCGTGCGCGGAGCGACATCGTGCGGTCCCTTCCGGAGAACCGGCACAGGCCCGGTGACTGCGCCCGGTCCCGCGAACCTAGCCCCGGGCGTGCGGCTGCGCAGTGCCTCGCCGTTCCGCGGTCACGCCGCGCGCTCGACCCCGGGCGGTGCGGCTGCGGAGTGCCCCGCCGCGGGGTCGACGGCGCGCAGCACCGGCCGGACGGCG